>JAAWIL010000046.1 GCA_022796315.1 Oscillibacter sp.
CCCTTGCAATCCGCCAGGATTGCGGCGGCTTTTTGCCTTGCTGGACAAAAAATCCCCTCGCCAATCCCCGCACGCTGAGATCCTAAACAGGCTCTAAAACGGGCCAAGAGCGCCGCTGTGCATTGTTCACAGCGGCGCTCCATGGTTTCGGGCCCTGGTGGGATAGGGCGAACCCCAGCCCCAGGGGAAGACCCATACGCACCTCGCCCCTGGCCGGTCGGCCTGACGGCGGACTTCATAGGCAAAGCCCGCGGCACATAAACGGTGCCGCGGGCTTTGTCCGCCCTGCAATGTTCAAGCGTTCTGACTGGATACGGCCCGGAAGTAGAGGTTCAGCAGGTGGGCCAGATCGTCGGTGGGCAGGTAGGTCACGCCCTGGTCGATGACACAGCCGCCCAGCAGGCCGCGCTCCTCGCCGTCCGGAGTCTTGGCCACATTGCTGCCGGGGAGGACGGAGAAGATCTCCGTGCCGTTCTCAAGCACCACAGCGCCCTTGCCGTCCACCCACTTCACCTCATAGCCGGCGGCCTCGGCGGCGGCCCGCAGGGGCAGGTACAGCCGCTCCAGGTCCTCACTCTTGAGCATCCGGCCCCGGACCTCCAGCAACTCGCCGTTCAGGCGGACCTCGCCGCTCTTGTCGGCCGTCATGTAGCCCTTGTAGGCGTAGGGCAGCAGCAGAACCTTCTCCACCTTGCCGTCCTTGTCGCTCCAGACCAGGGCCTGGGAACCGGGAACCAGGTCGTCCACCGTGACGATGTTTTTCGTCAGCCAGGGGCTGATCTTGGCAGTCATGGGCACCGTCAGCTCCTGGCCGCCGGCCACCTTCAGCTTCACCTCCGTCCGCTCCGGGGCGGGGTAGATGGCAATGGTGGCCGTGGGGACGATCTCGGTGATCTCATAGTACTGGGGCGCCTTGTAGTCCGCGGGGATGTTGCCCACCACCACGACGGCAGAGGTCTGGGGAGGCAGGCTCATGGTCATGGCGGGACCCACCCAGGCGTAGAGGGTGTCGCCGTCCTTGACCTTGGACATGTCCATGGGCAGGCCGGTGACGGCGTCCACGCAGGGGGTGCCCTCCCGCAGGTGGACCACCACCTCAGAGAGGCCCGTATTGCCGTTGGCGCTGTTGGAGATCAGCAGGGAGCCGCTCTCCATCTTGGTGACCGTACCCCAGACCTGCACGGGGGCCAGGGGCTCCACCGGGGCTTCGGCGGCGCTGTCCGGCGCGGGGGAGATCAGGGGCGTATTTCCCGCCGCCAGGGCGGGCAGGGAGAGGAGCACTGCGGCGCACAGGGCCAGAGACAGAATTTTTACCATGTGTTTCATAGGTGTTCGTCCTTTCTTGTTTGGTTTCTGCTTCTTAGACGGCGGGGGAAGCGGAAAAGTTCCCGGCCTCGGGGAAAAAATTTTGGCGTTTTTGGAAAGCGGTCCGGCCCACCCAGCTCCAGCCCCGTCTGGAGGCCCGGAAAGAACTGGTATTCCACCTGGATTTCTCCTAGGAGGCTTTTGCCGTCCAGGAGGTTGCTGACGGCCCGGATCAGCGTGCGGTTGTGGCGGTGCGTCTGGCGGAAGGCGTTCCACTGGGTTTGGCAGCTCTGAGTGAGCTGGCGCAGCTTGGGGTCCCTGGCGGTGTGCTGGGTTAGGAGTTGGCGGACCAGGTCTGCCAGGGCTTTTTGGGTGGGATTCTGCCATGATGATGGCTGGGCATTTGCACCCCCCATTTTCTTTTTGGTCTTGCCAAAAAGAAAACGGGCCGTGCACGGTCCAAAAGAAAAAAACGCTTGGGCGAGAACTTGGCCGTGCGGCCAAGTTTCGCCATGTGCGGGAGTTGTCCCCGCCTGGTTTGGGTGAAGACTTGGGGGTTCCTGCCGGCGCGCGCCGGACCGGGTCCCTTGTAGGAGTTTTTCCCCGCGTGAAGAGACTTCCGACAGAGGCTGTTGGGAGGTTGACGAACGGTCCCTGCTTCTCTTTCCGCGCTTCCGCGCTGGCTGGGCGCTCCCGGAACCTCCGGTCTTCCGAGGACCGCACCCCGTAGGGCCTGGACCCCTGGCCGGGCCATCCCTCCGCAGCCTCCAGGCTTCCTCTGAGGGGGGGGCTGTAGGGGCGGCTATCAGCCGCCCGTCTTCCCACGACATCCGGATTTCCCATAGGACGGGCGATTGGTAATCGCCCCTACCGGGCGGAGGGCTTCCCCCCCAGGACCTTCCAGCAATCATTGCATAAGGGGTGTCCCCCCTAGTGCTATATATACACCTGGGGGCACCCCTTGCCAAGAAAAATTTTTTATGATATGGTGCATATGTCATTACCACATGGTGCATAGGAGGTACAGTGTGAGCCAATACCCATTAGTAAACCGGAAGCGGTTTGTCTCTTCCCTCGCCAACGAACTTGTAGAGCCGTTTGACGCCTTATCCAAGGAGACCCGTATCCCCAAATCCCGGCTCCTGGACATGGCCATCGAAGACCTCCTGAAAAAATACGAAAAAAGGACGGCTGAGCCGTCCTTTTTTTATCCCCGCAGAGAAAGCAAAGGAAGAGGAAGGGGTCCCGGGGAAACCGTAGGCTTCCCCGCTTGATTTGCCTCCGGCAAATCAAGAAGTTCAATCATTTTCGGCAGGACACCCTCCAGAGGGACTTCTCTTGCCCCTGCGGGGCAATTCACCTTCTGCGCCTGCCGAAAATAACTCGATCCAGCGGCCTTGGGCGGCGTTCACCGGTAACCGGCGTCACTGGTGGGGGGGGGCATAAGGGGGAGCCCGCTCCCCCTTTATTTCTTATGCAAGGCTTTCATCCGCTTCTCGTGGTCGAGGATGCTCTTGCGCATCCGCAGGCTCTTCGGGGTCACCTCCAGCAGCTCGTCGTCCGCCAGGAACTCCAGGCACTGCTCCAGACTCATCTGCTTGGGGGGCACCAGCCGCAGCGCGTCGTCGGAGCCGCTGGCACGGGTGTTGGTCAGCTGCTTCTTCTTGCACACGTTCACCGTCATGTCCTCGCTCCGGGGACTCACGCCGATCACCATGCCGCCGTACACCGGAATGCCCGCGCCAATGAACAGCGTCCCCCGCTCCTGGGCGTTGTACAGGCCGTAGGTGATGGACTCGCCGGTCTCAAAGGCGATGATGGAGCCGTTGCCCCGGCGGGAGATGTCACCCTTGTAGGGGGCGTAGCTGTCAAAGACCGAGGCCATGATGCCCTCGCCCTTGGTGTCGGTGAGGAAGTCGCTGCGGTAGCCGAACAGGCCCCGGGCGGGAATCAGGAACTCAATCTTCATCCGCTCGCCCACAGGGGTCATCTCCACCAGGTCCGCCTTCCGCTGGCCCAGCTTCTCGATGACCGGGCCCACGCAGTCCCCGGGCACGTCCACCACCAGCCGCTCAATGGGCTCGCAGGTCTTCCCGTCAATCTCCTGGTACAGCACACGGGCCGGGGAGACCTGGAACTCGTAGCCCTCCCGGCGCATGGTCTCGATGAGGATGGAGAGGGACATTTCGCCCCGGCCCGCCACGTTGAAGGCGGTCTCCCGGTCGGTGTCCGTCACCCGCAGGGAGACGTCCTTCAGGGTCTCCCGGTACAGCCGCTCCCGGATCTGGCGGGAGGTGACGAACTTGCCCTCCCGGCCCGCGAAGGGGGAGTCGTTGACAGAGAAGGTCATCTCCAGAGTGGGGGCGGAGATCTTCACGAAGGGCAGGGCCTCCACCGTGCCGGAGGCGCAGATGGTGTCGCCGATGGTGATGTCGCCGATGCCGCTCATGGCGATGATGTTGCCGGCGGAGGATTCGGCGACGGGCTTGCGGCTGAGGCCGTCAAACTCATAGATGGCCGTGGCCTTGGCCTTGCGGAGCACGGCCTCGGGGTCGTGGTAGTTGCACACGGCGATCTCCTGGTTCTGCTTCAGGGTGCCCCGCTCAATGCGGCCGATGGCGATGCGGCCCACAAATTCATTGTAGTCAATGGAGCTCACCAGCATCTGGAAGGGCTGGTCCACGTTGGCCTCCGGGGCGGGGATATACTCCAGAATAGTCTCGAAGAGGGGGGAGAGATCCGTGCCCGCGGCGTCGGGGGAGTAGGAGGCGGTGCCGTTGCGGCCGGAGCAGAAGAGCATGGGGCTGTCCAGCTGTTCCGGGGTGGCGTCCAGGTCCATGAGGAGCTCCAGCACCTCGTCCACCACCTCGTGGATACGCTGGTCCGGGCGGTCGATCTTGTTCACCACCACGATGACCCGGTGCCCCAGTTCCAGGGCTTTGGAGAGGACGAAGCGGGTCTGGGGCATGGGGCCCTCGGCGGCGTCCACCAGCAGGATGACGCCGTTGACCATCTTCAAAATGCGTTCCACCTCGCCGCCGAAGTCGGCGTGGCCCGGGGTGTCCACGATGTTGACCTTGGTGTCCTTGTACTGGATGGCGGTGTTTTTGGCCAGGATGGTGATGCCCCGCTCCCGCTCCAGGTCGCCGGAATCCATGACGCGGTCCACCACCTCCTGGTTCTCCCGGTACACACCGCCCTGCTTGAGCATTTCGTCCACCAGCGTGGTCTTGCCATGGTCCACGTGGGCAATAATCGCGACGTTTCTCAGTTTTTCATTCAGCATAGATGTCTCCTTATCCAACGGCAAGACGCCCCATCGCAGACAGGGCGGCGCGAAGCGCCGTCATTTCTAACATATCGACGTTTTATTATAGACAGATTTTTCCCGCAATGCAAGGTAAAAATCCCACAAAATCAGCAAAAAAGGGGCGGTTCCTCATGTGAAACCGTCCCTTTTCTCCCGTGGCTCCATTCAGCCGGCGTACCGCACGGCAATCCGGTCCCCGGAGTTCAATTCCAACTCCAGCAGACAGCTGTTTTCGTCCATCCGCTGAATGGTTGAAGAAGAGATGTAAACGCCCTCGCCCCAGGGCAGTTCCCGGGAGGCGGAGAAGGACTGAAACCGCCGGATCACCATGGTGTACTCCGTCCCGCCCTGGGGAGACCGCAGGCCGAGCCGGATCTCCCCCGCCGGATAATCCACAGACATCCCGGCAAGCCTGTAGTCGTGCAGGCCCGGCTGCGCCGCCCGGTCCGGCTCCATCCGCTCGCGTCCGTCCGTTTCGCCTTCCGAACCGCCCGCCGGCGCGTCCTCCGGCGCTTCCTGGACCGGGGCGCGGGTGGGCAGCAGGGTGTTGATGATGAGCGCCACGCCGGCGCCGGTCAGGGTCTCAACGACACGGGCCA
Organism: Oscillibacter sp.; assembly: GCA_022796315.1. Taxonomy (GTDB): domain Bacteria; phylum Bacillota; class Clostridia; order Oscillospirales; family Oscillospiraceae; genus Oscillibacter. The sequence goes on from JAAWIL010000046.1 coordinate 5,215, forward strand.
GGCCGTAGTAAAACCGCTCCCCGCCGGGGACGTTTCCGGCAATCACCATGACGCAGGGGACGATGCAGGCCATGACGCAGGCGTTGGGCCGCTTGAGCAGGGTGCAGACCCAGATCCCGGCCACGCAGACCAGGCCCAGCATGGCGGCGGTCAGGGCCCAGTGGTGCAGGAAGGGCTCAATCACCAGCAGAAACAGGCCCAGCACCGCGCCGATCAGCACGCCCAAGAACCGGGACAGCCCGGACTTCAAGGTCTGTTCCACGGTGTTCTGCATACAGACAATGCCGGCAATGCAGGCGTACAGGGGCCCGATATAGCCCAGGACACCGGGGTAGCTCTCATTATAGAGCAGCCCGGAGGGGGCGAAAATCACATAGGAAACCATGACCGCCACGGCGGTTTTCACGGTGCGCATTCCGATATGGGGAATATTTTGACCGAGTGTCATAGGGAAGTTCTCCTTGCTTTGTCCGGAGGGGCCTGCGGGAGGTGAGACGGGCTTTTTAGAAAGCCACCTTCATCAGAAGCGCCACCGCGCAGAGAATTGCCGCGCAGGGGACGTACAGATACCGGCCGATGCTGTACCAAAGGCGCCCGGCGCCCCGGCCGGAACCCCGGCAGATCTCGTCCATAAGCTCCTCCCGGGGCATGACCCAGAACCAGGAGACGGCTCCCAGGGTGGCGCCGATGGGGATGATATAGATGGAGACGATGTCCATCCAGGGACCCCATTTGAAGATGGGCTCCATATTGACGCCGACCCCCAGGCACACGGCGCAGAGAATCGCCAGCATGAGCTTCCGGTCCAGCTTGGGGAAGCGGTGCAGCAGGGACTCCCCCACCGCCTCGAACATGTTCTGCAAAGAGCTGACGCCGGCAAACACCATGGCGGTGTAGAGAATCACGGCAAAGAGCCGGCCCAGGGGGATGTCCTGGAGAATCCGGGGCAGGGTCACAAAGAGCAGGGACGGGCCCGCGCCGATGTCCAGCCCATAGGCAAAGCAGGCGGGGATGATAACCAGGGCGGCCACCAGAGCCGCGATGGTGTCAAAGAGGGCGGTGCGCTTGGCCAGGGAAATCACGTCCTCCTCCCGGTCCAGGTAGGCGCCGTAGACGATCATGCCGCTGCCGGTGATGGACAGGGAGAAGAAGGCCTGTCCCATGGCCCAGATCCACACCATGGGGTTCAGCAGCTCCTCCCAGCGGGGGAAGAACATATAGCGGTAGCCCGCCGCCGCGCCGGGGAGAAACGCCACCCGGACGGCCAGGATCAGAAAGATCACGAAGAACAGGGGCATCATGATCTTGTTGCTCTTCTCGATGCTCTTGGCCCCCAGCAGCAGCGTCAGCAGGGTGCCCACCACCACGATGACGTGGAAGGGGATGACGGAGTAATCCGAGAGGGAGAAGGACTCAAACCAGGGGCCGGGGTCCACGGTCATCAGGCTTCCGCCCAGGGAGGCGGCAAAGGCCTTGAGCACATAGGCGATGATGACGGCGTAGCCCAGGGCGATGCACATGGACCCCGCCAGAGGCAGCCAGCCCAGCAGGCCGCCGGCTGGGCCCAGGCGCTTTGTCCGGCTGGCCCAGGCCATTTCATAGGAACCCAAGGTGCCCGTATGGGCCCTGCGGCCTACGGCGTACTCCGCCGAGAGACCCACGATGCCAAAGAGCGCGATGAAGATCAGGTAAGCGATCAGGAAAGCGCCGCCGCCGTTGCTGCCCATCTTGGCGGGGAAGCCCCAGACGTTGGCCATGCCCACGGCGGAGCCCACCGCAGAGAGGACAAAGCCCCAGCTGCTGGTGAACTGGTGGTGTTTTTTAGGCTGCTTCATATTGATATTCTCCCTCTCAAGCGGCGCGGGGCGCCGGAGTCGGTGATCCGGCCTGGAACCGGGGGGGATTTCAGCCATGAAGATGGCTGGTGCATTTGCACCCCCCATTTTCTCTTTTTCTGGGCGCAGAAAAAGAGAAAACGGGCCGTGCACGGTCCAAAAGAGAAAAAGACGCGGGTGGCAAACTGGACCTCCGGTCCAGTTTGCCAATATACGGGGGTTGTCCCCGCCCGGTCTGGGTGGAGACTTGGAAGCCCCTGCCGGCGCGCGCCGGACTGCTCAGGTGAAGGACTCTTGGCCCGCGTTTGGGATCTTGGGCGGAGGCTGTTGGGTGGTTGACGGACGGTCTTCCCTTCTTTTTCCGCGCTTTTCGCTTCGCTAAGCGCTGTCCTGGCATTTCGTAGGGCGCGACGGCCCCTCCGAAACTTCCGGCCCCCCTTGCCGCTCCCTTTGGGAGGGGGTACTGCCGTCCCTGGCCCCGAGTCCAGCGGAGCGAGTCGGGGCCAGAAGCGAAGAAATTCCCCGTCCGGCGCAGCTTTCCGCCCAAAGGGCGGGAAGCGGAGCGGTAAGGGGAATTTCTGAGCTGGAGCAGGGTACGGGAGTCGAACCCGCCTTAACGGCTTGGGAAGCCGCTGTAATACCGATATACCAACCCTGCGTAATCGCTGTGCGGCGGACAGCCTTACGGAACACTGGAAGTTATTATAACAGATGTTTTTGAGAAATGCAACAGAAAAAACCGGAAAATCTCTGAAAACCATTTTGGCGGCGGAGCGGACCGCCCTTCTCAATAAGGTATTGACGGAATCCCCCGCGCGGCAAAGGGCCGCACCATGCTCCGAACAGCGAAAATCGTTCGGACGATGCGGGCAATTTCCCGGGAGTGTTTAAAATCAATACACTCCCCTGCCGCGAGCTGTCGAAATGATCAAATATAATACACTTTGCCTTGAAATGTTTAAATATTTGACATTTTGAACCAATATATGCAGAATCCTCCAGCTAAGTGTTTCAAATCTGCGAAATTTTTTTGGAAAGAGATGGGTGGGAGAAACCAGAGGAAAAGCGGGGCGATATTGCACAATACAAGTCGTAAAGTTTGTGATTTTTTTGCCATTTTGCACAGAAACAAAGTTGGCACGAAAATTGCTCTATAATCCCTGCATAAAGAGTCAAACCCTCATGACGGCTTCTCCGGAGCCCGCCGGCGCGGACCAGGCGGGCGGTCCGATCCGGGGCGCTGGAATCCTCATGGAGCGAAGAGACGGCAGAGATTTGCGTGAGGACGGTTCTTTCAAGACTTCCTAAATCAAACAGACAGAGCGGCATCTTAACAAGGAGGATATCAGGAATGGAACTATCGAACTTTACATTTCAGCTGGCGACACGGATCGAGTTTGGTGAGGGATATCTCGCCCGGGCCGGCGCGGAGGCGAAGAAGCTGGGGATAAAGAAGGCCATGGTGATCGCGGACAAGGGGATCATTGCCGCCGGCATCGTCAAGCCCATCGAGGAGTCCCTGCGGGCGGAGCAGGTGGACTATGTGATCTATGACCAGATCATGCCGAACCCCAGGGATATCCACTGCATCGCCGGCGCGGAATTTGCCAAGGAGCACGGAATTGACGGCATGATCGCCATCGGCGGCGGCAGCTCCATGGATACGGCCAAGGCCGTGGGCACGCTGCTGGCCAACGGCGGAAACATCCGGACCTGGGCGGCGCCGGCGCTGCTGGATCACCCCATCATTCCCTTGATCGCCGTCCCCACCACGGCCGGCACCGGCAGCGAGGTGACCTTTGACGCGGTGATCACAGACACCGAGGCCCACGAGAAGCTGAACATCCTGGACATCAAGATTGCCCCGAATGTGGCGCTGGTGGACCCCGATGTGCTCCAGGGCCTGCCGGAGAAGGTCATGGCCAGCACGGGCGTGGACGCGCTGATTCACGCCGTGGAGGCGTATACCTGCAAGGCGGCCTCCCCGGTTACGGACGCCTTCGCCCTCTACGCCATTGATCTCATCGGCGCGAATATCCGGGAGGCCGTCTATCAGCGGACGAAGAAGTCCTGCAGGGCCATGATGCTGGGCAGCACCATGGCGGGCGTGGCCTTTGGCTATTCCGACGTCGCCGCCGTTCACTGCATTGCCGAGGCCCTGGGCGGACGCTACGACACGCCTCACGGGGTTTCCAACGCGATGGTGCTCTCTACGGTGACGGAGTTCAACATTCCCAGCGCCATTGAGAAGTATGCGGAGATCGCGCGGCACCTGGGGGTGGACACCACCGGCATGACGGAGGAAGAGGCGGCTTACAGCTGCGTGGAGGCCATGAAGTCCATCTGCGACGATGTCAAGATCCCCAAGATGCGGGAGTTTGAGGTCATTGACCCCAAGGATTTCCAGGAGCTGGCAGAGGCGTCCTTCCGGAACATGTCCACGCCCAGCAATCCCAGAGAGCTCACGGTGCAGGACTTCTACGACCTGCTGAACAAGGCCTACAACGCCTGAGAGGGGGCGGGTTCCCCCGGCCGGGGAAGCCTCCGGCCGGGGAGCCTGTGTTCCCGGTTCCGATCAAAAAAACGAGAACCCGAATGGATCACCTGAAACATATTTGCAGGGGACTTCCGCCGCTCTTTGGGCGCTTCAAAAAGAGCGGCGGGAGGGTGGTACATCCGGGTTCCGAGAGGGAGAATTTCATGAGTAATGAAAACGGACAGACCAAGCTGAAACGCGTATTGGGATTCAACGCGGCCTACGGCGCCGCCGTGGGCTTGGTGGTCTCCGGTACGGCAATGTTTTCTGTGGGCAATGTGGCCGGCACCTCTGGCAACGCCACCTTTATTTCCTCCGCGATTGCCCTGATTCCCATGATGGCGGCGGCCTTTGCCTTTGGCGAGCTGACGGCCATGATTCCCGGAGGCGGCATGATCGGCGACTATACGTCTCCCGCGCTGGGGAAGTTTTTCTCCACCTTCGCGGTGCTTGTGGGATACGTGATGCTGATTGCCTGTGACGGCGGCACACAGCTGGTTATGGGCGGCCTGAGCTTTGAGCAGGTGGCGAATGTTCCCCAGGTGGTGGTCAGCCTGGTGCTGCTGGCCCTGGCGCTGGCGGTGAATATCTTCGACGTCGGCATGTACGGCAAGGTAGAGGGAATCGTTACCATTGCCATGATGCTGATCTACGTCGCCATGGCCGTTGTGGGCTTTTTCGGCGGCGGCGCGGCCTTTGGCGGCGCGCAGGAGGTTGTCAACACCGGTTTCCTGCCGGAGGGCGGCTGGGGGACCGTGTTCGGTTCCGTGGGTTCCGCGATCTGGTTTTTCATCGGCTTTGAGTTCGCCTGCCCCATGGCGGAGGAGAACAAGAAGCCCTACAAGTATATTCCCTGGGGCCTGATTCTGGGCCTGCTGTCCATCTATGTTGTGGACAATATCTTCGTCCTGGGCGCGGTGAAGTACACGGATATGACGGTGCTGGCCACCTCCGCCGTGCCCCAGACCGACGCCTCCATTGCCATGCTGGGCTCCCTGGGCGGCATCATCATGAGCGCGCTGACGGTGCTGGCGTCCTTCACCACCACCAATGCCTACTGCGCGGGGCTGCCCCGGATGCTGTACGGCCTGGCCAGAGAGGGCGCGATCCCCGCGGTGTTCGGCAAGGTGCATCCCAAGTATAAGGTACCCATGGCCGGTATCTGCGCCACCGTGTTTTTGATCCTGCTGACCACGGTGTATATCTCCGCGGTGGGCGGTACCTCCGACATCATCAGCATGTTCATCAACGTGGCCTGCATCACGTGGCTGGTCACCTACAGCATCGCCATGATCGACGTACTGGTGCTCCGCAAGAGATATCCCGATTTCCCGAGACTCTGGAAGGCGCCGGTGGTCTGGATCTCCATGCCGGTTGGCATGATCGGCGCCGCCTACGCCATCTACACCCTGGCCTATGTGCTTCCCGCCGCCTGCGTTGTGATGGCCGTCGTCGCCGTCTATATCGTGGTGTGGAACAAGGCCCACAAGATGCCGGTCAATGAGATCGTTCCCATTGAGTACATGGTCAATCAGGTGCGGGACCGCTCTGAATACCTGCCCGTATGGGACGAGGCGGTTGTGGAGTGGATGGAAAAGAGAGCCGTGAAGTGAGGAAACCCGGGCGGCGGTTCCCCGCGGCGGAGACATCCCGCCCAAGGACCGCCCCCGCTGAATCAAACACGCAGGAGGCCCTATGGAAAAGTTCACGGAGAAGTTCCGTCAGAAGGACATCGAGATCAAGGACGGCCGCATCAACCAAAGGGCGGACCGGGGGTTTGACCTGGTCGCGGAGCGCTTCGCGGAGGCGCTGGGGGACCGGTGCGCCGGAGCGGACAAGGCGTTTCTGCGCAAGAGGCTCTTTCTCCGGAACTTTTACTATCTCAGGGAGCTGGATCTGCGGTACATCCTGGAGAACCGCTTTTGGGAGCGGTCCTACAACCTGGAGATCCGCAGTGAAGTGGAGACAGACGAATCCTTCCGGGAGGTAGGCGACTGCCTGTTTGCCGTGGACGCCAAGGGCTGGCTGAGGGTTCGCGGTGTGGAGTGGAAGTACGTCCGGGGCTCCTTGAGTGAGGAACAGAGGCGGCAGTACGTGGAGCGCCTGAATCACCCGCTGATTCTGGACCGCGTCCGGGCCCTGGACCTGAGCCGCGTCTGCGTGGAGCATCAGGCCGGCAGCGGGAAATGGCTGATACAGACGGGCAGCATTCTGGGTTCGACCACCTGGGTACTGATCCCGCCGGTCTTGCAGACCATTCAGCCCAAGCCGGCGGAGTTTGTCAAACTGGCAGAGTTTTTTGACCTGACCGCAGATGCGGTTGTCAACAACCGTTCCGAAACGCAAGGGGAGCTTCCCTCTTAGAGCCTGTTTGGAATCTCCCCGCACACGTCTTGGCGGCGTATTTTCCGCCCTGACTGCGTTAAAAATCCTTGCCATCCGTCAGGATGCCTGCGGATTTTTGCCTTGCAGG
>JAAWIL010000047.1 GCA_022796315.1 Oscillibacter sp.
TTGAAATCCGTCAGGATTCCTGCGAGTTTCTTCCTTGCCAGGCAAAAATTTTTCTTGCCAATCTGCATACCGTCACCTATTGGTACAGCTTCTTATTTTTCAAACAAGACCTAAGCAGGACCGAAAAGAGAAGCCTGCGATTTCAAGAACACACCTCTTTGTTGCACACGCGATTCGTTTTGTCAAAAGATTTCGTATCCTCTCCGTTCTCTCCTTTGATTGCTGGTATCTTCCATTTTAATTTCCCAAGAGATCTATCATTGTCATCATTCTTCAAGAATGATATAATACCGGAAACGTCGGAAAAGGACTCCCGCTCCGGCACAACAAGGTCCCCTCCACCGGGGGCAGACAGGAGGAGAAGGATATGGAAAAGGCTGTGAGGCCGGCGGCCTGCCCCTTTGGATCTCACCGCAGCATGGACCCCCCCAGCGTTCTGCCCCAGCTGGCGTGGAAGCTGGACGCCTCTCTCCCCATTTACGGCAATGAGCTTTTGATCCGGGTGGAGACCTTGAACATCAACCCCTCCAGCTTCTCCCAGCTGTGTGAGGAAACCGGCCGCGATCCGGAACAGCTGATCCGCAAAATTTGCAGCATCGTCTCTCTGCGGGGGAAAATGCACAACCCCATCACAGGTTCCGGCGGCACGTTGATGGGCACCGTGGCGGAGATCGGCGCCGGCCATCCCGCCTATGGAACCCTGCAATCCGGCGACCGGATCTGTACCCTGATCTCCCTGGGCCTGACCCCCCTGGTCATCGAACAGGTGAAAAGCCTGAACATCCAGACCGGCCAGCTGGAACTGGACGGCTTCGCCATCCTCTTCGAGACCGGTCTCTACGCCCCGGTGCCCCAGGGGATTGACACACACTTATTCCTGGCGGTATCCGGCGAGGCCGGTTCCACCTACCAGGCAAATCTTCTGTGCGAGCCGGGCATGACGGCCATGGTCACCGAGAGCGCGGGGACGGTGGGCCTGCTCAGCCTCTTCTCCCTGCGGCAGAAGCTGGGGGAACAGGGAACTCTGATCGCCATCACGGATGAGGAAAACGTCTCCGCCCTGCAAAATCTGGGCGTGGCGGACCGGATTGTCCCGGCGGACATGAACAACCCCCTCTCTGCCTATGAAGCGGTCCGGGAGCGCCTCGGCCCGCTGGCGGTGGATCTGACCGTAGACTGCAGCAGCGTCCCCGGCGCCGAGATGTTCAGCATCTTGATGACACGGGAACAGGGAACCGTCTACTTCACCAACCCGGCCGCCCACTACTCCGGCGCCGGCCTGAGCGCCGAGGGCATCGGCAAGGAAGTCAACCTGCTCCTCTACCGCGGGTATATCCCGGGCCATGTCCCCTTCTGCCTTCAGCTACTCAAGCAATACCCCGCCCTGGAGCGCCGCTTCCACGCCCGGTACGGCCCGGAGAATTCCGAGGCGCTCTACGTTTGCCAGAGCACGCACTCCCCGGGCCCCGACGAGATCCCTCCCAGCATCATCGCGCGGGGACCGGAGATGCGGGAAATCATCAGCATCGCCAAGCGGATCGCCCCCTTCAACACCACCGTGCTGATCACCGGCGAGACAGGAACCGGCAAAGACGTGGTCGCCAACCTCCTGCACCAGTTCAGCACCCGCTGCGACAAGCCCTTTATCAAGATCAACTGCTCCGCCATTTCGGAGAACCTCTTTGAGTCCGAGCTGTTCGGCTATGAGCGGGGCAGCTTCACCGGGGCGCTGAAAGAGGGACGGGCGGGCTATTTTGAGGCGGCCAACCACGGAACGCTGTTCCTGGACGAGATCGGGGACATGCCCCTGTCCAGCCAGGTAAAGCTGCTGCGGGTTCTTCAATCCAAGGAGGTGGTCCGCATCGGAAGCAGCAAGGCCGTTCCCGTAGACGTCCGGGTCATCCTGGCCACCAACCGGAATCTGCGTGTGATGGTGCGGAAGGGAACCTTCCGGGAAGACCTCTATTACCGCATCAACATCATCAACCTCTATATCCCTCCCCTGCGGGAGCGGCGGAGCTCCATCCGGCCCCTGGCGGAGAGCTTCCTGCAGCGCTACGGTGAAAAATACGGCGTGCGGAAGCGCCTGTCCCAAAACGCCCTGGAGCTGCTCTTGTCCTATGACTGGCCGGGCAATATCCGGGAGATGGAGAACATGATCCAGCGCCTGCTCCTGTGCTCCGGCGAGGCGGTCATCACCGGTGAGGAGCTCCACCGGGAATTCCAAAAGAACGAGGGATTCGGAGCTCCCCTCCACGCGGAGGCCCCGCTCCTCCCGCCGGAGGAGGCCCCCGAGGACCAGGAGGCAGCCCGCTACCGGGCCGCCGCTGCCCGGTATCACTCCACCCGGGAGATCGCCCGCGCCCTGCAGACCAGTCAGTCCACCGTGGTGCGGCGGCTGCGGAAGTACGGTCTCCGTCCAGGCGGCCCGCCGGAGGGACCAGGTGATTCATAGAATCAGATACGAGTCACGCTTTTGAGTCACATGACTCAAAAGCGTGACTCTCTTTTTGTGAATCGGGGGATACACGGACCCGCACCCCTGCGGACCGGCGGGGAGCGGATCGGGCATTTCCCATAAATCACAGTCGAAATTTCTGGTTATATTCTCTAAAAATATGATGGAATCCAAGAAAAAATCAAGGACTATACAAAAAACCAAGATTTTGGCACGGGAATTGCTACGTATCCTAGGCAAACGGCGGCACAAGACGTCAACAGTTCGGCAGGGAGGCGAGAGATCCAATGGAACGAGTCCGCAAAACGGTTTCCAACGCGGCCATGGCAGCCATGACGCTGCTGTACCTTCTGGAGGTGCTGGCCGGCCTTCCCACCGAGGCGGCCTCGGCGTCAGCGGCGGCTGTGGTGCTCCTGGTGAACCTCCCTGTGATGGGAAAGACCTTCCGCGCCCCCGCATGGGTCTTTTTCCTGGCCGGGGCGGGCATCCTGCTGGCGGCGGGAGCGCCGGTGAGCCAATGGCTGGCAGGGCTGGGGTCCATGCTGAAGACGGCGGTGATCCTGATCGTGATGCAGGGGCTGTCCCTGGCCATGGGCCGGGGGCGGTACGAGCAGGCGGTCAGCCAGTGCCTGCGGGGAGGCGCCGGCAGTTCAGCGGGCCTGTTCTGTCTGGTGATGCTCCTGGCGCACCTGCTGGCCAGCGTGATGAGCCTGGGCTCCGTGGTGGTGATTCTGGCCGCCATCGCCCCCGCCCTGAATGGCGCGGAGAGCAAGCGGTTCATGGCCGCCTCGGTCTCCTGGGGCTACTGTACCTTGTTCCTGTGGGCGCCGGGGACCGTGACGGTGCTGATGAGCATGCAGATCTTCGGCCTGAGCTGGCAGAGCTACTTCCCTCCGGCCTTCGCCCTGTCCCTGCTGGGCCTGGGGCTGGGGGCGGCGCTGGCACGGGTGCTGTTCCGGAGGGAGGCGCGGGAGATGACCGCCGCCAGAAGCCCGGAACCCGCCTCCAGGGAGGCCTGGGGAAAGGTGGGACGCCTGGCGGGCGTTCTGCTGGTCATCGTGGCCGGGATCACGGTTCTGGAACGCATGGGCTTCCGCACCGCCACCGGACGGCTCCTGGCGGTGACTCTGGCCGTATCCGGAGTCTGGCTGCTGGCCCAGTGCCGGACGCCAGGGCTTCCGCCGCTGCTTCGGACCTGGTGGGAGGAGGCCCTGCCGAAAAACAGGGACCTGTCCTGTTTCTTCCTGGCCATGGGGATCTTCTCCGGGGCCATTCAATACTCCGGGTTCTCCCGCGCGCTGACGGACCTCTGTCAGGGACGGCAGGACCTTCTGGGGCCCTGGGTGCTGCCCCTGCTGCCTGCGGCGGTGGTGCTGTTCTCTCTGGCGGGCCTGCACCCCTTTGTCTCCGTGCTGATGATCGGACCCATTCTGGCGGAGATGCCCCTGCCGGCGACGCCGCTTCAGCTGGGGCTGTCCATGTCCCTGGGGTGCTGTCTCTCCTATATGCTCTCCCCGTTTGCCGGGCTGATTTTGGCCCTGTCCAGCGGACTGGAGGTCCCCCCGGCGCGGATCTGCCTCCGGTCGAATCTGGCCTATGCCCTGGTCTATTACGCCGCGGCCGTCTGTGTAATTCTTTTGCTTCCCGTCCTGTACAGGTGATGCAGCGGAAAAGAAGCGCCCCCGCGTCTCCTATGATGTCCAGCGCGGGAAGCCGCCGATGCGGCTGACTGTTTCGCAGTGCCGCTATGAAAGGAATTCAAAGGATTCTTTTCAACTGCGCTGACTATAAACGGCAGGTCAATGGAAATTCTATTTCAAAAAGGAGTGTGCTGTATGAGTTTGGAACACGCGCTGAGGGGCATGGTGGATCTGCATATCCATGCCGGTCCCTCCATCTCCCGGCGGGCGGTGGACGCCTGGGAGGTCTACCGCAGCGCGGAGGCCAAGGGCTTTCGCGGTCTGGTGATCAAGGACCATTACTTCCCCACCATGATGAGCGCCCAGCTGGTCCAGAGCCATGGGGGAGGAGGGGCGGACGCCCCCAGGATCTTCGGGCAGATCGTCCTGAACAACGCCCAGGGAGGCATCAACCTGAAGGCCGTAGACGCCGCCTGCGGCATGGGCGTCAAACTGGTGACCATGCCCACGGTCTCCGCGAAGCATCACATCCAGGCCTATGCCGGAAAGACCTTCGTAGGCGGCGGGAAGGAGAGCGTCCCCGAGGCGCCCATCTTCTACCTGGATGAGCAGGGCCGCCTGCTTCCGGAGGTGAACGCACTGCTGGATTACCTGGCCGGGAAGCCGGAAGTGGTGCTGGCAACCGGACACGGGTCCCCCGCCGAGATCGACGCGCTGGTCCAGGCGGCAGCGGCGAAGGGCGTGCGGAGAATCCTGGTGAATCACCCCTTCTGTCTCATTGAGGCATCCATGGAGCAGATGCTCCGCTGGGCCTCCCTGGGCGCCATCCTGGAGCTCAACGCCTGCGACATCGACCCGGTTTCCAGCTTTGCCGACGGGGACCTGGATGTGGTGGCGGCGATGCTGGAGCAGATCCCCGGGGACCGGCTGGTCATCGACTCGGACTACGGTCAATACGGAAACATTGAGCCGGTAGAGGGCCTGCTGCACTTTGCCCGGTTCCTCCGAGAGAAATTCGGCATCCATGAGGATCAGCTCCATCAGATGGGCGTAGCGACCCCCGGCTGGCTCCTGGGCCTCCAGGATCTGTGAGCGCAAAGCGCCTGGCCGCCCGGCGGCCGGAACATGTTTTCCCGCGTATCCGTCACGATACGCCAACAATAAACAACAAATAAGGAAGGTAAATGACAATGAAACTGTGCAGCTTTAATGTGGGAGAAATCAACCGGATCGGCGTTCTGATGCCCAACGGCCAGGTGGCGGACTGCAACTATGCCTACGCGGCCTATCAGAAGGCCCAGGGGGCCCCGAAGCCCCAGCAGCTGGCCGACGTGGTGGTTCCCTCCGAGATGGTCCCCATGGTCGAATGCGGCGAGCACGGCAAGGCGGAGCTCCGCTTGGCCATGGAGTATCTGGAGAAGCACCCCGACGCCACGGGCCCCTGCGGCCAGCGGATTCTCTACAACTGCGACGAGATCCACTTCCGCGCGCCGGTGCCCAACCCCGAAAAGATCTTCAGTATGGCCATCAACAACAAATTTGAGTTCGAGCGGTGCATCAAGCCCGAGGGGCCGGCCCACCCCCTGTACTTCAGCAAGTACAACTCCTGCCTCTGCGGCGCCTATGACGATATCGAGATCCCCGACATCGGCATCGTGGGCACCGAGGTGGAGATGGTCTTCGTCATCGGCAAGGGCGGCAAGAACATCCCCGCGTCCCAGGCCCGGGAGTATATCTACGGCTTCACCTGCCACAACGACATCACCGCCTTCACCCTGCGCATGGAGCGGGAGTGGCTGATCTGCGTCAACGGCGAGGGCCATCAGGAGAAGGTCATGTATCCCGGCCGCTACAAGTGCTTCGACACCTTCGCCCCCATGGGTCCCTGGCTGGTGACGGTGGACGAGCTGTCCATTGACGAGGCCTTCAACCAGCGGATGGAGGCCTATCTGGACGGGAAGAAGATGCAGGAGGGCTCCACCAACGAGATGCTCTTCCAGGTGGACTACATGATCCCCTATCTCAGCTCCGCCCACACCCTGAAGCCCGGAGACCTCTGCTCCTGCGGCACCGTGATCTCCTTTAACGAGAAGGAGTTTGACAACGCCGACCTGCGCAGCTATGACGGCAAGATTCTGGAGTCCTATATTGAGCACATCGGCACCATGAAGAACCACATCAAAGCGATCTGACAACGGTCCCGCCGCCCGCCGGACAGCATGGCGGGCGGCGGACAAGGAGGTGAACCCATTGAGAGAAGCAGTGATTGTATCCATGGTCCGAACCCCGGTGGGGAAAGTGGGCGGCGCCCTGTCCTCCATCAACGCCGCAGACCTGGGCGCCATCGCCATCCGGGAGGCCGTCAAGCGGGCGTCCATAGACCCCCAGATCATCGACGACGTGATCTTCGGCAACATTCTCAACAGCGACTGGCAGAACATCGCCCGTGCCTCCGCCCTGGCGGCGGGGCTGCCCATGGAGGTCCCCGCCATCAAGGTGGACCGGGAGTGCGGGTCCGGCGCCAACGCCGTGGCCTTCGCCTCCATGGCAATCCAGGCGGGAATGTACGATGTGGTGGTGGCCGGCGGCGTGGAGAGCGACTCCACCCGGCCCTGGGTCATGGCCAAGCCCGGGAAGGCCTTCCAGGTGCCCTGCCCGGAGATGTTCTACGATCCCCCCAGTGTCACGGAGGAGATCGGCGAGTGCCCCATGGTGGACACGGCCCAGAATGTGGGCGAGAAGTTCGGCATGACCCGGGCGGAGTGCGACGCGTTCGCAGTCCGGTCCCACGAGCTGGCGGACGCCGCCTGGAAGCGCGGCTTCTTTGACGAGAGCGTCCTGGAGCTTGAGATCCCTCAGCGGAAGGGGGAACCCATCCGCGTGAAGCGGGATGAGACGATCCGGACGGGAACCGGCGTGGAATCCCTGGGCCGGCTGAAGCCGGTGGCGTACCGGGGAGATCTGGTGACCGCCGGAAACAGCTCCCCCCTCTGCGACGGAGCCGCGGCCCTGGTCCTCATGGAGGAAACGCTGGCAAAGAAGCTGAACCTGCGTCCCATCGGCCGGATCACAGGGTATGCTGTGGCGGGGGTCCACCCGCACTTCATGGGCATGGGACCCATGCAGGCGGTGCCCAGGCTTCTGAAGAAAACGGGAACGCGGCTGGAGGAGATTGACGTCATTGAGATCAACGAGGCCTTCGCCGCCCAGGCCGTACCCTGCTGCCGGGAGCTGGGTCTGGACATGGCCCGGGTCAACGTCAACGGCGGCGCCATTGCCCTGGGCCATCCCATGGGCGGCACCGGCGCGATTCTGACCATAAAGGCCCTGGACGAGCTCCGGGACCGGGGCGGAAAAACCGGCCTGGTGACCATGTGCATCGGCGGCGGGCAGGGAATCGCCATGCTGGTGGAAAATTGCAGATTTTAAGGAAAAACAGGTGAGAACGATATGAGGCCACTGGAAGGAGTAAGAATTCTGGACCTGAGCCAGGCATACGCGGGTCCCTTCTGCACCATGAATCTGGCAGATCATGGCGCGGAGGTCATCAAGATCGAGCGTCCCGGCGTGGGAGATCAGGCCCGGACCTGGGGCCCCATGAAGAATGGGGAGAGCGGGTTTCACGCGAACTTGAACAGAAACAAGTCCGGCATGACGCTGGACCTGAAAACCGAGGAGGGCAAGGAGATCTTCCGCAGGCTCTTGAAGACGGCGGACGTCGTCTGTGAGAACTACAAGGTAGGCGTCCTGGAAAAGCTGGGCTTTTCCTATGAGGCCATGCGGGAGATCAACCCCCGGATCATCTACGGCAACATCACCGGCTACGGTCTGGAGGGACCGCTGGCCCAGCGGCCCTGCTATGACATCGTGGCCCAGGCCATGGGCGGCATGATGGACGTCACCGGCTTCGGCGACGGACTGCCCACCAAGGTGGGGCCCGCCATTGCCGACAACTATACCGGCGCCCTGCTGGCCATTGGGATTCTGATGGCCCTGTACCGCCGGGAGAAGACCGGCGAGGGCTGCCACATCGACGTGGCCATGGTGGACACCATGATTCATATTCTGGACCACTTCATCATTGATTACACAATTCTGGGCGAAAAGCACAGCCGCAGCGGAAACAACGATCAGAGCATCGCGCCCTTTGATTCCTTCGCGGCGAAGGACGGCATGTTTGTCCTGGCCTGCGGCACCGACGGCATGTTCGCCAAGCTCTGCGGCCTCATGGCGCGGCCGGATCTCCAGGCGGACGCCCGGTACGCCACCAACTATGACCGGTGCTGCCACTACGAAACCCTGAAGCCGGAGATTGAACGGTGGAGCGTCGGGAAAACTGTAGATGAGCTGGAAGAAGAGATTTTGGGCGCCGGGATTCCCTTTGGCCGGATTCAGGACGTGGAACAGGTGGTGAAGCACCCCCAGACCAAGGCGCGCAACATGCTCTGGGAGGTGGACCAGCCGGGCATGGGCCGCATCGTGATCACCGGCACCCCCATCAAGATGTCCTGCGAGGAGGACAAGCTCATCAAGGCGGCCCCTACCCTGGGAGAGGACAACGCCAGGATTCTGCATAGCCTTGGGTATTCCGGAGAAGAATTGACCCTGCTGGCGGAAAAGGGCGTAATTTGACAGGAAGTTGGAAGAATCGGAGGAACAGACCAAAGAGAGCAGGTGTGGAAATCTTGGTATTTGACAAGGCGTTCCCGTCGAAAGGACGCCTTGGCGTACCTGCCTGGGGCCGTGATGCTTCTGCCGGATCTTTTGGGGCGAGACGTCCGATTTCCAACATCAGAGACCTCTATAAGACCACAATGAACCTTCTTAAATGTAAAAAGGAGCGAGATTATGAAAAAGTTATTTGCGGGAATTCTGACTGTTGCGATGCTGATAGCCCTGTCCGGCTGCGGCGCAGTCGTCAACCAGCCGGTCGAGTCCGGGGAGAAAGACCAAGACGGCGAAACCAACGGCGGCGCCGGTTCCTCCGGTGAAATCAAGATCGTCATGGGTCACGCGGGCAGCGACAGCCTGGCTGACGGCATCATGAGCCTGAAGTTTAACGAGCTGATCGAGGAGAAGAGCAACGGCCGCATCGTGGTGGAATATCACACCAACGACACGCTGGGCGACGAGGACGAGCTGCTCCAGCAGGTCATCAACGGCTCCATCCAGGCCTCCTGCTGCTCCACCTCTACCTTCTCCAATTACACCAGCGAGCTGGATGCCCTTCAGCTGCCCTTCCTGTACAACTCCTATGAGGATGAGGCAAAGGCTCTGACCAGCGATGAGGCCCGGGCCCTGTATAAGGACTTGGAGAGCCTGGGTGTGAAGATCACCGACTGTGTGGAGATCGGCTTCCGGAACTTTGCCAATAATACCCGCCCCATCACCGCCATGAGTGACTTGAAGGGCATCAAAATGCGGATCGTTCCCTCCGCGCTGCTGAAAGACGTGGCCGCCGCCATCGGGATGACCAGCACGCCTGTCTCCTATTCCGAGATCTACTCCAGCCTTCAGTCCGGCATCATCGACGGCGAGGAAATCAATCTGGTTTCCATTGCCACCCAGAGCCACTACGAGGTGCTGAAGTACGTCTCTATCGTGAACTTCTATGCCTTTACCTCCGCGATGACCTTTAACCTGAACTGGTTCAACAGTCTCAGCGCCGAGGACCAGGCCCTGATCGAGGAGTGCTCCGCAGAGGCGATGGAGTACGCTATGGCCCAGACGGAGCAGATCGCCGAGGACGCCCTCCAGACCTGCCTGGACAACAATCTGGAGGTCAACTACATCGAGGGCGAGCAGCGGCAGGAGTTCATCAACGCGGTGCAGCCCGTCTACGAGGAGTATATGGCCAAGAGTGAAAACATCAAGGCCTATGTGGAGATGGCTCAGGCCCTGCAGGGGTAATCCAGTCTCCCTGAGACGTGTGTGAATCACAGGAGGCAAACTATGTTGAAAAAGATTGGCGATATCCTGGAAAAACTCATTCTGGCGGTTCTGGCGCTGCTGATGGGCGCCATGATCCTAGTCACCGTAGCCGCTGTGGTGCAGCGCTATGTGATCGGCAGCGCCTTCAACTGGGCGGAGGAGTTCTGCGGTTATGATATGGTCTGGTGCGCGTTCCTGGGCGCCGCGGTGGCTTTCCACCACAAGGACCTGGTGCTGTTGGACCTGTTTACCAACATGATGCCGCAGAAGGCGCGGAAGACCATACAGGTTCTGATTCAGGTGATCTGCCTGGCGTTAATCGCCTATCTGGCCGTCACCGGCTTCCGCTACAGCTTGTCGCCCTCGATCTTTATGAGAAAGTGTACGACGCTGCCCTTTACGATGTTCGTTCCCTTTGTGAGTCTTCCCATTGGCATGCTGTTCATGTTCCTTTTCGGGCTGGAGAACCTGCTGGGCATGCTTGCGGACATCGGCAAATCTGAGACGGAGGAAGGTGCCTGATATGATTTCTGTGTTACCGGTCATCCTGTTTGTGGTTCTTCTGGTCCTGGGGGCGCCGATTGCCTTTGTTCTGGCGCTGGCCGGCATTTCCCACATGCTGTCCTTCGGCTATACGGACGTGGCCAACATTCTCTCCCAAAAGATGTTTTATGGCATTGATCTGTTCAGCTATACCTGCATTCCCTTCTTCATCTGCGCCGGCCAGATCATGAACAAGGGAGGCGTAACCCAGCGGATCGTGGATGTGGCGCAGGAGTTCATCGGCTATAAGCGGGGCGGCCTGGCCTACGCAGTGGTGCTGGTGGGCATGGTTTTGGCGGCCATTCTGGGCTCCGCCAACGCAGTGGCCGTCATCCTCTGCTCCGTGATGATTCCGGCTATGGTGGCCAGCGGCTACGAGAAGGAGTTTGCCGGCAGCCTCGTGGCGGCCTCCGGCTGTCTGGGCTGTATCATTCCGCCCAGTGTGGACTTTGTGATCTACTCCGTGCTGGCGGGCGTCTCGGTCAAGCGGATGTTTGTGGCCGGCATTATGCCCGGCATATTCCTGGGACTGTGCTTTATGACGGTGATCTTCTTCCGGGCCAAGCGCCGCAATTATCCCAAGTACAGGGAAAAATTCGCGCCGCGGGAGGCCTTCCAGACCCTGGTCCGCGGACTGCCCTCCCTGCTGGTGCCCATCATCATTGTGGGCGGCGTACTGGGCGGCGTGTTCACGCCCACAGAGTCCGGCGCCATCGCCTGCGCGGCGGCAGCCATCCTGGGATTCTTCTACAAGAACCTGCATCTGCGGGACTTCCCGAAGATTCTGGCGGAGAGCGGTCTGGTCTCTGCGGGAATCCTGCTGATCATCGCCTGCGGCAATATTCTTGCCTGGTCTCTGGCCTATGACGCGGTTCCCGAACGGCTGGTCAACGGGATTCTCTCCATTACCAATAACGGAAATCTGGTCATGCTGCTGGTCATCCTGCTGCTCTTTGCCATCGGCTGTGTCATGGAAGCCTTCGCGGCAATGCTGATTCTGGTTCCCGTGTTGGAACCGCTGGGGAACGCCATGGGGTTTGATCCCATCCACTTCGGCATGATTACCATCATCATGCTGACTCTGGCCCTGGCCACGCCGCCGGTTGGCATGCTGCTGTTCACCACCTCCAAGGTCTCCAGGATCGACCTAAACAAGCTCAACCGGAGCATCTGGCCCTTTGTCGCGGCGGGAATGGCCGGTGTTCTGATCCTCGCCTACTTTCCGCAGATCACGCTCTGGCTGCCCAACCTTCTGTATCCCGCCGGGTAAGAGCCTGTTTAAAATCTCCCCGCGCATGTCTTGGCGGCGTATTTTCCGCCCCGACTGCGTTAAAAATCCTTGCCATCCGTCAGGATGCCTGCGGATTTTTGCCTTGCAGGGCAAAAAATCCACTCGCCAATCCATACACGTCGAGATTTTA
>JAAWIL010000048.1 GCA_022796315.1 Oscillibacter sp.
AAATCCGCAGGCATCCTGACGGATGGCAAGGATTTTTAACGCAGTCAGGGCGGAAAATACGCCGCCAAGACATGCGCGGGGAGATTTTAAACAGGTTCTCAGATCCTCCCTCACCGGAAGAACCTCCGCCGGAGCTTCCGGCGCCACAGCAGCGCCAGCCGGCCCAGCACCCGGTCCAGCAGCAGGAAGGTCAGATTGGCCAGCCCCAGCAGGAGCAGCAGCACGCCCTTCCCGGCTCCCTCCAGCTCCGCCGTCAGACCCAGGACCTGCATCACAAGGCCGTACAGCAGCAGCGCCGCGATGCTGCATACCGCCGTCTTCACCGCCAGCCGCGCCGCCCGGAGGGGAATCCGGGCGATCCGGGGCCGCAGGACGGGATACCAGCCAAAGAACAGGTACACCAGAGCCAGCTCCCGGTCCGCCGCCAGCAGCAGTCCCAACAGCGACACCGCCGCCCAGGCGCAACCGGCCGCCCTGGGGCCGCACTCCTCCCGCACCGGCACCAGCGCCGCCATCGCCAGGATGGGCCCGCAGAAGGTGGCGGCGGGAATCACGCTGCCCAGCAGCAAAAAGAGCACCGCCAGGGACGACAGCACCCCGCACAGGGCCATCTGCCGGCTGGTCACGGAAGCACCTCGTATTTCAGCTTATAGTAGCTCCACTGCCGCCACTTGGCCACGGTCTCCGCCAGCTCCGCCGGGAAGGCCGTGGTGAGACTGCCGTCCGCCAGCAGGCAGGTCTCCCGCTGAATCACCGGGGCCTCCCGCCGCAGAGTATTCAAAAAACGGAACCAGGGATTCTGCTCCCCCCTTCCGGTGAGCTCCAGCACCGCCGCTCCCAGGAACGCGGCGGACAGCTCCTCCGGCAGATCCAGTTCCTCCACGGCCCGGTCCCAGTCCAGGGCCTTCGCCCCGCTCTCGTTGGTCCAGAGGACATAGGGCGTCTCAAAGCCCGCCAGGCCGTCCACGTCCATGCCCAGCTCCCGGTAGGCCATCTGGTTGTCCCCCAGGTAGGGCAGGTGGTCCCCCCAGAATACCAGCAGCACCGGCTCCGAAGAGGCGGAGAAGGTCTCCACCAGGCGGCCCAGCATGGCGTCGCTGTCCCGGACGCCCTCGGCGTAGACCGTCAGCATGGTGCGGGCCTCCTCAGAGAGCGCCGCCGTGGTCTCCAAGGGCGGGAAGCTGTAGTCCTCCCCGTACTTGTCGGCGGTATAGGACATGTGGTTCTGGATGGTGGTGGTGTAGTGGAAGAGATACCGGCCGGCCGCGGCGCTCTCCTCCAGGGCCTCCTCGATCAAACCGGCCATATAATCGTCGGTCACCCAGCGGCCCTTGTACGCGATCTCCTCCATCTGGTCCGCGAAGACGGTCTCCTCCGCCCCCAGCCAGCGGTAGACGTTCTCCCGGTTGTAAAACCAGTCGTCGCCGGGGTGGAAGAAGGAGGTGTCATACCCCCCGGCCCGGAACACCCGGAAGAGGCTGTCCAGATTCCGGTTGACCACCCGCATGGCGGAGGTCGTGGTGGCGGAGAGGGCATTGGTCTGGATGCCCGTCAGCACGTCAAATTCCGTGTTGGCCGTGCCGCCGGCAAAGCCGGGCACCACCACATGGCCCGTGAGGGCGCGGGGGTCCTCCCTCAGGGCGTGCAGGTTCGGCAGGGGATCTGTCTCCTCCGGCCAGACGAAGGCCGGGTGGTCCGTGATGTCGGAGAACCCCTCATTCATCACCATCACCACGTGGACCGGCGCGCCGCCGCCCTCCCCGGCCTCGCCCTGCCACTCCTCCGCCGCCGGGCGGCTGAAGCCCTCGGGCTTGTCCACCAGGTATGTGGTGAACTGGTGGCAGAAGCTGTAGGGGAACCCGGTCTCGTTGAACACCACGGACAGCCGGTAGGGATTGGAGGCCCCGATGGACTCGTAGAGCCCGCTGGAACCCAGGAGCGTCACAATCACCAGGGCCAGGGCGCCAAGACTGGCCCCAAAGCCCAGCAGACTCCCCCGCCAGCCCCGGAGCTTCTCCACCGGAAACGGCCCGCTGCCCACCAGGAAGCCTGCCGCCAGCAGCGCCAGGGAGATCAGCACCACCACGGCGATCACCTTCACCGGGTAGTGGATCTCATAGGTCCCCACAATGCTGCCCACCTCCTTCAGCATGGCCAGGTCCCGGGGAAACACCGGCTCATCCCGGACCTCGATCTTGACCCGGTTGGCGATGGAGAGGCCGCAGACAATGAGGTTCGTCAGGGCCGCGCCGTGGAACACATTGCGGAACAGGCTGGACAGCATCAGCAGAAACAGCCCCACCGGCAGCGCGTTCAGGACGATCAGCACCGGCTTTCGCCGGAAGATCCCCAGCACCTGCCGCAGGGCGTTGGGCTGGCACCACAGGGCCAGCAAGGTCACGGCTCCCGCCAGCAGCACCGCCGCCAAGAGGGTCCAGGGCAGGGAGAGACGGTATCTGGGAAGCAGTCGGTTGTTTTTCAATCTATCAGGTCCTTTCATGGGAATGTTCTCTATCTTACCGTCTTTTGGGGAAAAAGGCAAGGGCTGTGCGGGAAGAAGTTTTCGGGTGTGTTCGGTTGGGGCCTGCGGAACCGCCGGAAAACCCGCATCGGTCCCGCCCAAGTTTTGCCCTGTGGCAGTTGCATTTTTCAAAAAAAGTGTTACAATAGCTTTGAATCTGCCATTCTATATGTAAAGGACTTGATACCATGACAAAAATTGACATTCTCTCCGGATTCCTGGGGGCCGGCAAAACCACCCTCATCAAAAAGCTCCTGGCGGAGGCCTTTCCCGGGGAGAAACTGGTGCTGATCGAAAACGAGTTCGGCGAGATCAGCATCGACGGCGGCTTTCTGAAGGAGTCCGGCGTCCAGATCTCCGAGATGTCCGCCGGGTGCATCTGCTGCTCCCTGGTGGGGGACTTCAACCAGGCCCTCAAGGACGTCCAGTCCAGGTTCCAGCCGGACCGCATCCTCATTGAGCCCTCCGGTGTGGGCAAGCTCTCCGACGTGATCGTGGCGGTGGAGAACACCGCCGCGGAGGTCTCCGGCATGGTCCTGAACAGCTTTGTGGCTGTAGCGGACGCGTCCAAGGTGAAGGTCTATATGAAGAACTTCGGCGAGTTCTACAACAACCAGATTGAATCCGCCGGCACCATCATCCTCTCCCGGACCCAGAAGCTCAGCCAGGAGAAGCTGGAGAGCGCCGTGGCGATGCTGCGGGAGAAGAACCCCGACGCCGCGATCCTCACCACCCCCTGGGACCAGCTGGACGGCAAGACCATCCTCTCCGCCATGGAGAAGGTCTCCCTGGCGGACGAGCTGCTGGCCAAGATGCGGGCGGAGCACGCGGCCGAAGAGGCGGAGCACGAGCACCACCATCACCACGGCCACGATCACGAGGAGCACGGGCACCACCATCATGACCACGATCATGAGGAGCACGAGCACCATCACCACGGCCACGAGTGCGACGATCCCAACTGCTCCTGCCACCACCATCACCACCACGCCGACGAGATCTTTGCCTCCTGGGGCAGGGAGACGCCGAAAGCCTTTACCCAGGCGGACATCGCCCGGATTCTCACGGCGCTGGACTCCGGGGAATACGGCAAGATCCTGCGGGCCAAGGGCATTGTCGGCGGCGAGGGCGGCCAGTGGATCGAGTTTGACTACGTGCCGGAGGAGCACGAGGTCCGCGCAGGCCACCCGGACTACACCGGGCGCCTGTGTGTCATCGGCGCGGAATTAAAGGAAGAGAAGCTCGCGGAGCTCTTTGGCCTGTAAGCAGAGAGGATTACCATGGACATTCCTGTATATCTGGTCTCCGGCTTTTTGGACGCCGGCAAGACCAACTTCATCAACGGCATTCTGGAGGACGGCTTCGCCCGGGAGGAGCGGACGCTTCTGATCTGCTGCGAGGAGGGCGAGGAGGAGTACAACCCGAAAGCTCTGGACCATGTGACGGTGGTCACCGTAGAGGACGAGGAGGATCTGAAATGCTCCCTGCTGAAGGCCTGGGAGAAGGAGCACAAGCCCCGGCAGGTTCTCATTGAGTACAACGGCATGTGGCAGATGGAGCGGCTGTACCGGGAGGTCCTGCCGGCCAACTGGGTGCTGTACCAGATCATGACCTTTGTGAAGGCGGACACCTTCGAGGTCTACGCCAAGAACATGGGCCAGCTGATGATGGAGAAGATCACCAACGCGGACCTGCTGGTCTTCAACCGCTGCACGCCGGAGCTGCGGGACTCTCTGCGCAGGCGCAACCTCCGGATGGTGAACCGCCGGGCGGAGATCTATCTGGAAAACGAGGACGGCAGCAGCGAGGACTACCTCACCGGGGACGAGTGCCCCTTCGACCTGACCCAGGACGTGATTGAGATCCCTGACGAGGACTTCGGCGTCTGGTATGTGGACGTCATGGACCACCCGGAGCGGTACGCCGGAAAGCTGGTCCACATGAAGCTGCTCATGTGTCACTCCAAGAAGTACCCCGGCATCCACTGTCCGGGCCGGTTCGCCATGGTATGCTGCGAGAATGACATTCAGTTTCTGGGGCTCATTGCCAAGGGCGTGGGCTTGAAGGACTACGAAAACCGGGACTGGATTGAGGTGACGGCGCGGATGGCGGTGGAGAAGCATGCGGCGTATCAGGGCAAGGGTCCGGTGATGCACGTGCTGTCCCTGGGTCCCTGCGAGAAGCCGGCCCAGGATGTCGTAACATTCTGAAATAAGGAATATAAAAAGTTTCGTCCACCTTTTCAAAGGTGGCGGGGGTGCAGGGGGCAGCGCCCCCTGCAAGGATTCCGCCGCGTGCGGCGGAATCGAACTCGCATGAGCGAAACAGCGGACGCGAACCGCGTCCGCGCCTTTCGCGGGAGGTCCGCTTCGCCCCACTCGCAAATCGCCAACGCCAAAACAAGCCCGCCGTCCGAGAGGACGGCGGGCTCAGCTTGCCGAAAATACATTTTCGGCAAGCTGAGCGGGATTTTCAGACCTTCAAAAAGTTCTGAAAATCCCTGATTTGAATGGCGCAGGGAACCCCTCCTGGGTTCATCTCCACGCTAAGAGCCGCCGCGAGCGGCGGTTGCGCTCCGAAACGCGCCTGCGGGCGCAGCCGCACACACCCCTCCTTCCCGTCGAAAGTAATTTCCCGTTTTTCAACAACTTGAGCCCGCCGTCCTCTCGGACGGCGGGCTCTTCTTCTCCTCATTCGCAGTCCTGCCGCTGCGGTACCCTCCAGGGGCACTGCCTCTGAAACCCCGGCAGAGGGCGCACCGCCCCCCGCACCCCGGCGGCATTACTTCTCTTTCGGGTCCTCGCTGTCAAAGACCGCCTTGGCTCCGGCGGCCAGACCCGCCAGACCCTGGAGCTCGCTGGGAATGATGATCTTCGTCGCCTTCCCATCGGCAATCTTCTGCATAGCCTCCAGCGCCTTGAGCTTGAGCACCTGATCGTTGGGCGAGGCCGCGTTCAAAAGCTTCAGGGAGTCCGCCAGCGCCTGCTGCACCCGCTCAATGGCCTGGGCCTCCGCCTCCGCAGCCATAATCCGGGCCTCCTTCTCGCCCTGGGCCTTGAGAATCGCGGCCTGCTTGGCGGCGTCCGCCTTCAGAATGGCCGACTGCTTCTCACCCTCGGCCACCAGGATCTGGGACTGCTTCGTGCCCTCCGCCTGGAGGATGGACTCCCGGCGCTCCCGCTCCGCCTTCATCTGCTTCTCCATGGCGTTCTGGATCTCCTTGGGCGGGATGATGTTCTTCAGCTCCACCCGGTTCACCTTGATGCCCCAGGGGTCCGTGGCCTCGTCCAGGATCGCCCGCATCCGGGAATTGATGATGTCCCGGCTGGTGAGGGACTGGTCCAGCTCCATGTCGCCGATGATGTTCCGCAGGGTGGTGGCCGTCAGGTTCTCAATGGCGTTCATGGGGTGTTCCACGCCATAGGTGTAGAGCTTGGGGTCGGTGATCTGGAAGTAGATCACCGTGTCGATCTGCATGGTCACGTTGTCCTTGGTGATGACGGGCTGCGGGGCGAAATCCGCCACCTGCTCCTTCAGGGAGACCTTCTTGGCCACCCGCTCAATGAAGGGGACCTTCAGGTGCAGTCCCACGTTCCAGACCGCCCGGAAGGCGCCCAGACGCTCCACCACATAGGCCCGGGACTGCTGGACGATGACAATGTTGCTGATCAACAGAATCAAAATCAGCACTACCAGAACGACAACCGCAATGACTCCAAAATTCATGACACTACCTCCGTATCTTTCTCCAGTTTCTTCACAAAGAGCTTGACGCCCTCCATAGACAAAATTTCCACCTGCGTTCCCGCAGGAATCGCCTCCCCGCCGGCGCTGCGGGCCGTCCAGGTCTTGCCGTCCACATACACCGCGCCGGAGGCCGTGTCAATGTCCTCTGTCACCTGGCCGGTCCGGCCGATGACCCGGTCCAGGTTCGTGGGCACCCGCCGGTTCCTGCCGAAGCGCCGCACCAGCGGCCGGGTCACCGCCAGCGCCGCCGCAGAGACCGCGGCGAACACCACCAGCTGCACCGTAACGCTCCCCCCGGCCAGCGCCGTGAAGAACGCCCCCAGCGCGCCCACGGAAAACCAGATGCACACCAGTCCCACCGTGGCGGCCTCCGCCGCCGCAAAGGCCGCCATGACCAGCAGCCAAATCCATATCATCGCTCCTGCCTCCTTTCGGAAGTCTCAGATTTCCGCCGGCAGGCGCCCCGCCGGCAGTTCCCTTGTTATTTGATTATAGCATACCCCCAAGGGAAATAACATTTCAATTCGGTAACAATCTCAAAGCCCCTCCGGCCAGGCCGGAGGGGCCTTCCGCGGTGTTCCCTCAGCGGCGGCGGCCGCGGTAGGACCCCCGGCCTCCCCGGCGGCTCACGCTGCGGCCATAGCGGTAGCGGCGGCGGCCGAAGACCAGCTTCCAGCCCAGGGCCGCCAGCAGAAGCACCCCCGCGGCGATGCCCGCGATCCGGACGGACGTCTTTTCAAAGAAGGCCCGGATGCTCTGAAGCAGGGCCTGCACCCGGCTGGCCTCCACGTCAAAGCTGGCCAGCAGGTCCACCTCCGCGTAGACAGTACCGTCAAAGCTGACGGTCATCGTGCCCAGCTTCTGGCCCGCCGTCACCGGGGCCTCCGCAAACTCCGGGAGCTGGATGTCCCGCTCCAGATCCTCCAATGTCAGGGTCTTGGGCAGCAGCACCTCAATGTCCCGGGCGGGATGAACTGTCACATGGTCCGTCTCCGAGAGGGTCACCGGCAACTCCTGGACCTCTGTGGACTCCTGGACAATGGTCTGATAGGCAAAATGATCAAAGCCGTAGTTGAACATCCGGGTGGTCTCGGAGAAGCTGCGGATGTTGCCCACGCCGTTGACCTCCACCCGCTCGGCACCCAGGATCACGCTGACGAAGTGGAGGCTCCCCCGGGCGGCGGAGGACACCAGGCACAGTCCGGCGGCGTCGGTGGAGCCGGTCTTGATGCCGTGGGCCTCCGGGTTGCGGTAGCCGAACACCCGCCAGGTGGAGATCAGGTGGTTGGTGGTCCAGAAGTCCCGCTCCTTGCTCATGTTGGTGGCGGGGATCACAACGTGGGCGGTGTCGCAGATGGCCATGAAGGCGTCGTGCTTCATGGCCTCTGCCGTCATCAGGTAGAGGTCCCAGGCGGAGGTATAGTGCTTGGGGTCATGGAGCCCGTTGGGGTTCACAAAGTGGGTGTTCCTGCACCCCAGGGCCTCCGCCCGGGCATTCATCTCCTCCACAAAGGCGCTCACCGTGCCGCTGACCGCCTCCGCCAGAATGTCGCAGGCCTCGTTGGCGGAGACCACCAGCATACAGTAGAGGAGATTCTGCACGGTCATCTCCTCCCCCGGCTTGATGCCGGCGGTACTGCCGTCCTCAGCCAGCCCCGTGAAGGCGGTGGCGGAGGCCGTGATCTTCTGGTCCATGGCCAGCTTCCCCGCGTCGATGGCCTCCAGCACCAGCAGGGCCGTCATGATCTTGGTCAGACTGGCGGGGTAGAGCTCCTGGTGCTCATTCTTGGCATAAACCGGCAGGCCGGTGTTGTAGTCCACCAAAAGGGCCGCCTTGGCCAGGATCTCCGGGTCCTCCGGCAGACGGGGGGCGTCCTCCTCTGCCGCGAAAACGGCGGGGACCCAGCACAGACTCAGAATCAGAGCCAAAAAAAGTGAAAAAAAGCGCTTTGTTTTCATATTCAACTCCCGCATTTTATGCTATACTGTGTACGGCTGAACCTCTTTGTGCTGTACCCCGGCAGATTTCGGGGCATTTACGCATAGTATACCAGATAATTTGCGGGAGTTCAACAGGGATGATGACTGGAAAATTATCAAAAGCGGAGGGGCTCCTGCTGGCCCTGACGGGCCTCTTTCTGTGCGCCCTGCTGGCCCTGGCCGGGCGGGACCGGGCCCGTCTGGCGGAAAACGGCGCGGAGACGGAAGTCTCCGTCCCTCAGGAGGCCTTTCTGCCGGAGGCGGCGCCCCTGGACCTGAACCGCGCCACTGCGGAGGACCTGACGGCCCTGCCGGGGATCGGCGAGGCCCTGGCGGAGCGGATCGTGGCCTACCGGACGGAGCACGGCCCCTTCTCCTCCCCGGAGGAGCTCATGGAGGTCTCCGGCATCGGCGAGGCCAAGTACGCCGGACTGAAGGACCGCGTGACCGTGGACCCCGGTTCCTGACGGCGTCCCTTTCAGAAATTTATGAAGACAAACTATGAAGACAAACGGAGAACAGAGCGCGTGAAAATTTTAGTGGTAGACGATGAGAAGACCCTGGTAAAGGGCATCAAGTTCAATCTGGAGAACGAGGGCTATCAGGTGGAGTGCGCCTATGACGGCGCCGCCGCCGTGGAGCTGGCCCGGGAGGGCCGGTTTGACCTGCTGATCCTGGACGTGATGATGCCGGAGGTGGACGGCCTGGAGGCGTGCATGCGCATCCGGGAGTTCTCCAACGTGCCCATCATCATGCTGACGGCCAAGAGCGAGGACGCCGACAAGCTCATGGGCTTTGAGTGCGGCGCGGACGACTACCTTACCAAGCCCTTCAACATCCTGGAGCTGAAGGCCCGGGTCCGGGCGCTGCTGCGGCGTGCCGCCGGGGTCCAGCGGGTCCAGGGCAGCGTGCTGACGGTGGGGGATCTCTCCCTGAACACCGAGGAGCGGGTGGCGGTCCGGGACGGGAAGCCGGTGGAGCTCACGGCCAAGGAGTACGACCTCATCGAGCTCCTGATGCGCAACCCCCGGCGGGTCTACAGCCGGGAGAACCTGATGAACGTGGTGTGGGGCTATACCTACGCCGGGGACTACCGCACGGTGGACGTCCACATCCGCCGCCTGCGGGAGAAGCTGGAGCGGGACCCGGCGGAGCCGGAGCACATCTGCACCAAGTGGGGAGTGGGGTACTATTTCAAAGGATAGAAACAAGGTCCGCGGAAGCCTGGGCGTCCAGTTCGGTCTCAGCTACATCTGCATCATCGCCGCCGTGCTGGCGCTGATGAACACCTATCCCCTGCTGGCGTCCCAGGACATGGTGTTCCGCTCCAAGGAGACCAGCATGCAGAGCAGCGTCTCCGTCATCGTCTACTCCCTGGCGGGCCTGGAGCACCTGACGGAGGAAAACGTGGCGGCGGCCATGGCGGTGGTGGAGGAGACGGGCCTGAGCCGGGTGCTGGTGACCAACGGGGACGGCTGGATTCTCTACGACACCCGGGAGATCGGCGGCGCCGTGGGGAAGTTCGCCCTCTACACGGAGATCATCCAAGCCCTTCTGGGCAACGACGCCTTCTCCTGCGTCTATGAAAACGGCGCGTTCCGCAGCCGGGGGTCCTCCCCGGTGCTGTATCAGAATCAGATCATCGGGGCGGTTTACGCCTACGAGTACGACACAGAGCAGGCGGCCCTCCTGGAGGGCCTCCAGGGGAATCTCCTGCGGCTCTCCGCCGGCGTGGGCGCGGCGGCCCTGGCGCTGAGCCTCCTCTTCTCCCTGGTGCTGACCAAGCGGATCGGGCAGCTGCTGACCGCCATCCGCCGGGTGCGGGAGGGGGCCTACAGCCACCGGGCCGTCCTCCAGGGCCGGGACGAGATCGCCCAGATCGGCGCGGAGTTCAACAGCCTCACCGACCGTCTCCAGACCACGGAGAACGCCCGGCGGCGCTTCGTCTCCGACGCCTCCCACGAGCTGAAAACGCCCCTGGCGGCCATCCGCCTTCTGACGGACTCCATCCTCCAGACAGAGGACATGGACACGGAGACCACCCGGGAATTCGTCTCCGACATCGGCTCCGAGGCGGACCGGCTCACCCGGATCACCGAGGACCTGCTGCGGCTGACCCGGCTGGACAGCGGCGTCCTGGAACCGGCGGCGGCGGTGGACGTGCTGCCGGTGCTGGAACAGGTCATGCGGATGATGAACCTGGTGGCCCTGGAAAAGGGCGTGGACCTCACCTACGACGCCGCCGAGGGCTGCGTGGTCTGGGGCACCCGGGACGAGCTGTACCAGGTAATTTACAACCTCACGGACAACGCCGTGAAGTACTCCGGCGGCAGCGCCGTGCAGGTCTCCCTGGACCACCGGGGGGGCCAGGTGGTGCTGACCGTGGCGGACCGCGGCCCCGGCATCCCGGAGGCGGACCTGCCCCGGATCTTCGAGCGGTTCTACCGGGTGGACAAGGCCCGCTCCCGGGCCGCCGGGGGCACGGGCTTGGGGCTCTCCATCGTCAAGGACACGGTCCGGCGGCGGGGCGGCACCATCGAGGCCGCCAACCGGCCCGGCGGCGGGGCGGTATTCACCGTTCGCTGGGGACCCCAGGGAGGAGGCGAGCGGCCATGAGAAGAGCCCTCGCGCTGTCGCTGTGCCTCCTGCTCCTGAGCGGCTGCGGCGGCGGGACAACGCCCCCGGAGGGGCATTACGCCCTCTATTTTCAGGAGCGGGACCTGCGCCACGCCGCCGGGGACAGCGCCCTGCGGGCGGAATGGGTCCGCCTGCCGGGCAGCGAGGCCCTGGAGGGCAGCGCCCTGGCGGCGGCCCTGCTGGAGGAGCTTCTGGCGGGCCCTGCCGACGAGACGCTGAAAAGCGCCGTTCCGGCGGGCACCTCCCTGCTCTCCCTCTCTCTGGAGGGCAGTCAGGCCACGGTAGACCTCTCCTCGCCCTACGGGACCCTCTCCGGGGTGGCGCTGACCCTGGCGGACCAGGCAGTGGTACTGACCCTGACCCAGCTGCCGGAGATCCTGTCGGTGAAGATCACCGTCCGGGGCCGGGAGCTGGCCTACCGGAGCAAGCAGGTGCTCACCGCCAGGGATGTTCTGTCCGCCCCGGAGGGCGACGTGGTAAGCACGGTGGACGTGATGCTGTACTTCCTGGACGAAGCCGGCGCCCTGACGGCGGAGGAGCGGACCCTGGAGCTCTACGAGGGAGACACCCAGGTGGGCGTGGTGGCCCGCGCCCTGGAGAACGGTCCGGCGGCCAGCGGCCTCTCCGGGGTGTTCCCGGAGAATTTCCGGCCCCGGTCCGTCTGGCTGGAGGAGGACCTCTGCTATGTAAACCTCTCCTCCGCCACGCTGGAGCTTCTGCCGGAGGACGCGGCCCTGGGGACGGCCCTGGAGGCCCTGCGGCGGTCCCTGCGGTCTCTGGAGACCGTGGAGGAGATCCGCTTCCTGGTGGACGGCGAATTCGCGGATTATTACGGTTCCACACGGCTGACGTCTTAGAACCTGTATTCATAATCGGGGGATGCCGGATGGACGGGGATTTTTCTCGTCAGACAAGGAAAAGCGACGCAGTATGGCGGGAAAAAGACCCCCCAGACGGCGTTCATCGGTTGTGAATACAGGTTCTTATCCCGCTTCCTCATATAGTCAAAACACTTGAAAATCGGTATCCGATTTTCAAGGCGGGCGAGGCCGCCGGCACATCCATGTGCCGTGTTTTGTCTATGAAGTCCACCGT
>JAAWIL010000260.1 GCA_022796315.1 Oscillibacter sp.
GCAGGCATCCTGACGGATGGCAAGGATTTTTAACGCAGTCAGGGCGGAAAATACGCCGCCAAGACATGCGCGGGGAGATTTTAAACAGGCTCTAAGGAGACAGACCATGACAAACTCCCTTCTCACCCGCCTCCAGTCCCAGGGCTGGCAGATCGACCTGTACAGCCGCCCCCACCCCCTTCCGCCGGTCCTCACCGCCCGCTGTCCCGCCCTCCCCGCCCCCTGGCAGGACTGGCTCCGCACGGTCCGGCGCATGGTCCACCGCGGCGAGACCGCCTGGTTCCTCTGCGCCGATGACTATGCCGGCCGGACGGATTCCGCCTTCCGCTGGAACGAGTGGGAACTTCTGAGCCTGGAGAGCGCCGCCGGCGACGATGCCTGGAGCCGGGAGATCCGCGCCTTCTGGGACCGGCACCTCCCCATCCTCCAGTCCGTTGCCCGCGGCTATGCCTACTGTGCCCTGGACCTCCAGGACGGTTCCGTGGTCTGGGGCACGGAGCCGGAATTTGAGGAATGCCGCCCGGCCGCCCCCTCCCTTCCGGCCTTTTTGGAGTCCCTGGCCGCCGGAACAGCTCTTTTCTAAGCCCGCTTTTCAAAAAATCACTTTACATTCACCGTTATTTTTTGTAAAGTAGAACGGTAGAGAAAGGAGTGTGTTCTATGTCCGAAAAAAGATGGCTCTTAGCCGCCGGTGTTCTGACGGGCCTGTGTGCCGTGCTGCTGACCTTCGCGGGGAACCCCGTCAACATGGGCTTCTGCATCGCCTGCTTCCTGCGGGACATCGCCGGCGGTCTGGGGCTTCACCGGGCGGCGGCGGTGCAGTACCTCCGGCCGGAGATCGTGGGCCTGGTCTGGGGCGCGAGCCTCATGGCCCTGTGGCGGCGGGAGTTCCTGCCCCGAGGGGGCTCCTCCCCGCTGCTGCGGTTCTTCCTGGGCTTTGGCGTCATGGTTGGGGCCCTGGTGTTCCTGGGCTGTCCCCTGCGGATGGTCCTGCGGCTTTCCGGCGGGGACCTCAACGCCCTGGCGGGGCTCCTAGGCTTTTTCGCCGGCATTCTGGCGGGGGTAGCCTTCCTGAAGCGGGGCTTCACGCTGGGCCGGAACTACCGCCAGAAAAAGGCCGAGGGCCTGGCCATGCCCCTAGGGGTTCTGGCCCTGCTGCCGCTTCTCCTGACCGCTCCCGCGTTCCTCTTCTTCAGCGCGGAGGGCCCCGGCTCCCTCCATGCCCTGGTTCTTCTCTCCCTGGCGGCGGGGCTGGCGGTGGGCGCGGCCGCCCAGCGGACCCGGCTCTGCATGGCCGGGGGCATCCGGGACGTGGTGCTGTTCCGGGACGCCACCCTGCTCTCCGGCTTCCTGGCCATCTTCCTGGCGGCGCTCCTGGGCAACCTCGCCCTGGGAAACTTCCACCTGTCCCTGGCGGACCAGCCCATTGCCCACACCGACGGGCTGTGGAACTTCCTGGGCATGACCGCCGTGGGCCTGGGGTCCACCCTTCTGGGGGGCTGTCCCCTGCGGCAGCTGATTCTCACCGGCGAGGGCGACAGCGACGCCGCCTGCGCCGTCTTGGGGATGATCGCCGGGGCCGCCTTCTGCCACAACTTCGGCCTGGCCTCCTCCGCCGCCGGTCCCACCCTGCCGGGGATGGCGGCCTGTACATCCTCTTTGGTGCTGATGGCGGTCATTGGTCTCTGCCATTCCGCGAAATCTGCGTGAACCCCACGAAAGGAGTCATCATGGAACCTGTAAAAATTGACGCCCGGGGGCTCTCCTGCCCCCAGCCGGTGCTGCTGGCCATGGAGGCGGTGAAGCGGGGCCCCGGCCCCTATGAGATCCTGGTGGACAATCCCACCGCCCGGGAGAACGTCACCCGGTTTTTCCGGCGCTCCGGCAAGACGGTCTCCGTCTCCGAAAACGGCGGAGACATCACCCTGACGGCCACATGACGGAGCGCTATCTTGCCACCTTCTTCTCCCATTTCGGGGCCGTCCGTTTTGGACGGTTCCTGCGGGAACGGGGCCTGGAGCACGCCCTCATGCCGGTTCCCCGGCAGGTCAGCTCCTCCTGCGGCACCTGCGTCCGCTTCACGGCGGAGGCCCTGCCGCCCCTGCCGGAGGGAGACCTGGAGCGGCTGTTCCGGGACGCGGGCGGCGTCTATGAGGAGCTGCTTTCCAACCTGTAAATGGGAATACGCCAACGCCCCCGCGCTCCTTGTATGGAACGCGGGGGCGCTTTATTAGGCCTTGTTTGAAAATTGCCGGAATGTCCAACGGCGATCCAATCGCCAATCAAGGCAAATTTTCGCAGACGGGCTGTCGCCAGCAAGAACACCTCACGCAAAGCGGGGGAAAAAGATCCGCCGTTTGGGCGTTCTGACATGTTCCAGACAAGGCCTAGGTCTCCGGGGTGAAGCCCAGATCCTCCAGCTCGCTGACCGCCGTGGCCACGCAGTGCTCGCAGCCGTCGATGGTGACGGTCTTGTTCTCCAGGCTCACCTGGAACTTCAGCTCTGCCTCCGTCAGTGCGCCGGTGATCCGCTTCACGCAGTTCTCACACATCATATCGGGTACCTTGATTGTTGTCATACTGATTCCTCCTAGATTTCCTGATGATGATATCTTCAAAACACTTGAACATATCGGTAACCCGATATTCAAGGCGGGCAAAGCCCGCGGCATATAAAATATACCGTGTTTTTCCTATAAAGTCCACCGTCACGCCGTTTCACGGTTCCAGGGGCGCCCAGGCGCTCCGGGTTGAAAAGAAGCTTCTTCAACTGCGGTAACGATCGCCCATACAGCGCCCTCCCCGCTGGGTTCCGGTTGACGCCGGCGCGGCATGGCGGGTTCCTCCCCCTCAAGGGCTGTGAATCCACGCCGCTCACCCCTTCGTCATGCGCTCCATCGTCCGCACCAGCTCCTCGATGACCTCCTCGTTGCCCTCCCGGAGGCCCTCGACCACACAGGTGCGGATGTGGCTGGCCAACAGCTCTCGGGAGAAGGCGCTCAGGGCGGAGCGGATGGCGGTGACCTGATTGAGGATGTCGGTGCAGTAGGCGCCGCTCTCCACCATCTTGGTCACGCCCCGCACCTGGCCCTCCACCCGCCGCAGCCGCTGGAGCAGGGCCTCCTGTTCCGTCCGCTCCCGGTTCTTCCGCCGGGGGGCGGGATCTCCGAACAGGCCGGCGTAGGGGTCGTAGCCCAGGGCGGCGATCATGCGCTTCTGCTCCTCGCTGCCCTCCCACTCCATCACGTTTGGCGTAAAATCCTCTGACATAAAGCTCCTCCCTGTTCTCCCCTTGGGGGCGGTTTATGGGTTCTATGCGGTTCGCAAAACGGGTGTGCCCGATTGGGAAATTTGATCCTGTGGGGGCGGCTGCCAACCGTGCGGACAATCTCACAAATCCATGACCGCAGGAGCCGCCGCCCTCGGCGGCCCGTCAGGATAGGGAGAGGGCTCCTGCGGCATCAAATCTTCCCCATGGAACTCTCACCGCGAAACCGTTTTCCTGTCCGCCTTTTGCAGGGGCTCTGCCCTGCACCCCGCCAGGGGCGCGGCGCCCCTGGACCCGCCAATCTCTTTTTACAGCTTGGCGCGGCCCAGCCGCAGCGCGTTGCCCACCACGCACACGGAGCTCAGCGACATGGCCGCTCCGGCGAACATGGGCGACAGCAGCGGACCGCCGAAGAGGTACAGCACCCCCGCCGCAATGGGAATGCCCACCGTGTTATAGCAGAAGGCCCAGAACAGGTTCTGCTTAATGTCCCGCAGGGTCAGCGCCGACAGCCGCAGCGCCCTGGGTACGTCCCGCAGATCGTCCCGCATCAGCACGATATCGGCGGACTCAATGGCGATATCGCTGCCGCTGCCGATGGCGCAGCCCACCTCCGCCTGGGTCAAGGCCGGGGCGTCGTTGATGCCGTCGCCCACCATCATGACCTTCCGGCCCTGGCTCTGAAGCCGCTGGATCACCCCAGCCTTCTCCTCCGGCAGCACCTCGGCGATCACCTCGTCCACGCCCACCAGCCGGCCGATGTGGTCCGCCGCCGCCTGGTTGTCGCCGGTCAAAAGCACGGTCCGCAGGCCCGCCTCCCGCATCCGGGTGACGGCGGCGGCGCTGCTGTCCTTCACCTGGTCCGCCACGGAGATCAGGCCCAGCAGGGCCCCGTCCTTGGCGAAGAACATGGGGGTCTGCCCCTGGTTGGCCAGCCGCTCCGCCTCCTGGAGCAGCGGAGCCGGGTCCACGCCGTGCTCCTCCAGCAAGCGCCGGTTGCCGGCCAGCACCTGCGACCCGTCCAGCAGGGCCCTCAGGCCGCGGCCGGAGAGGTTCTCAAAGGACGCCGGCCGGGGCAGCCGGCCCAGCCCCTGGGTGGCGGCATAATCGGTAATGGCCGCCGCCAGCGGATGGGCGGAGACGGATTCCACCGCCGCCGCCACGGACAGCAGGGCGTCCCCGCCGCACTGGTAGGGCACCACTGCCGTCACGGCGGGCTCTCCCCGGGTCACGGTGCCGGTTTTGTCCAGCACCACGGTGTCCACGCTGTGGGTGATCTCCAGGATCTCCCCGGAGCGGATCAGGATGCCATGCCGGGCTCCCAAACCGGTACCCACCATGATGGCGGTAGGCGTGGCCAGGCCCAGGGCGCAGGGGCAGGCGATCACCAGCACGGAGGTGAACACCCGCAGCACAAAGGCGAAGGGCTGGCCGGAGACGGCCCAGGCGGCGGCGGCAATCAGGGCGATGCCCATCACCACCGGAACGAAGACCCCGGCCACCTTGTCGGCGGTCTTGGAGATGGGGGCTTTCTTCCCCTGGGCGTCCTCCACAAAGCGAATGATCCGGGAGAGGGTGGTGTCCTCTCCGGTCCGGGTCACCTGGACATACAGAGCGCCATTCTGGTTCACGCTGCCGCCGATGACCTCGCTGCCCCTGCTCTTCTCCACCGGCAGACTCTCTCCGGTGAGCATGGCCTCGTTGACGCTGCTCTCCCCCTCCGTTACCACGCCGTCCGCAGGCACCCGGGCGCCGGGCTTCACCAGTACCAGGTCCCCTGCTTTCAGGCTGTCCGTAGGAACCTCCCGGCCGGAGTCCGCCAGAATGGCGGTGTCCGGCGCCAGGCGCATAAGGGCGGTGATGGCCCCCTTGGTCTTCTGCATATTCTGGCTCTCCAGGAACTTGCCCAGGGACACCAGAGTCAGCACCACCGCGGCGGACTCATAGTAGAGGCTGTGGACGTAGGTATGGGGATCATCGGAGATCAGAAAGGTCATCACCACGCTGTAGGCAAAGGAGCAGGCGGAGCCGATGGCCACCAGAGAATCCATATTGGGATTCCCATGAAACAGGGCCTTGAAGCCGCTGGTAAAGAAATTCCGCCCGCAGTACAGCACAGGGATGGTCAACAGCAGCTGCAAGACGGCGAAGTTCACCGGATGGGTGTGCATGGAAAAGAGATCCGGCAGCGGCAGTCCCGGCAGCCCGAAGGGCAGCATCTGCCCCATAGACACATACAGCAGCACCAGGGAGAAGGCTCCCGCCGCAATCAGCTCCCACTTCTTTCTCCGGAGCTCCGCCGCCTCCGCATCCCGGAGGTCCTTCTCGGTGGTCTCCTTCTTCTCCGCGTGAAGTGCCGCGCCGAAGCCCGCCTTCTCCACCTTGGCCACAATCTGCTCCTGGCCCACCTGGGCCTCGTCGTAGCAGATGGTCATGATCCCGGTGGTAAGGTTCACATCGCTGCGCTCCACCCCCGGCAGCTTCCGGGTCACTTTTTCCACAGACGCGCTGCACGCCGCGCAGTGCATCCCTGAGATGTCATATTTTTCCTCTCGCATCACTGTCCCGCCTTTCGGAGTGGTCTTAATACCCCCAGGGGGTATTTTTCTTCACTATATACCCCCCACGGGTATTTGTCAAGACCCTTTTCTCTATTTTGGGCATGTCCGATCGTGTTGTGATGTTCCCCGAAAACCTCGTAAGAGACGGCGCCCTTGCCGGCCCTCCTCCCCATGAATTCCGACCTCCTTTTGGACAGGCGGCGGATGCCGCCCCTGCAAACCGGTTCTCCTATAGGACAGAAACATGAGATTCGCGCCACCATGAAACTCCGCCAATCGGGCACTCCCTTCTCAGTTTGTCCCATAATGCAAACCGGCAGCGGGGATGGCTGAGCAATCATGGACTTTTTGGGGTTCGGAGGCACCGATGGGCCCCCTGGTTTTCATCGGAAAGGCCCCGCTGAGAAAGCAGCGTTCACGAAACCGCACGGTCATTTTTTCGGTCCTGCTTAGTCAATGAGTCCTTGAAACGCTTTTTGGCGGGAGGGAATTGGCGTATATCTGACTGGTATCCGGTATCTGCCCGTCTTTTCCTTGACACGGATATGAGCATCCCCGAACAACTGGAAATCGCGCTTCTTTCTATATTGAAAACTATTGCTGACTGCGTTTTTTCAAGAACACATTATGATATAAATATACCACAAAACAACCGCGAATTTGGAATCAAGAACGTTTGAAAAAGCAGAGATTCCTGTGCGCGTTCTTTTGCGCTGACCCGGCAATTGGGAATAGCGGAATTGATTAGAGGAGTTTGCTGCAACCGCCAAAAGACCGCGGCGGCCCAATGGACGAGCCGCCGCAAGAGTATCAGGATTCCGGAGACCACGCGCTCTGCGTCAAAAAGTCCTGCACCACATCCAAGAGGTGCTCAGGAGAGAGCTGGAGTTTGGTACAGTGTTGAATGATCTGCAATACGGCCGCCCGGTCATTGGAAAAGGGCGAAATCACCGCAACGGTCGCCCAGGTTTCGGCAAAACGCTCTTTCATCAAGATTCCAAAGGCGGGAGCATTCTGAGACGGAGACTGGACCTCATGGAGGAAATACCTGTACAGGGCATCGGGCGATTCTGCCGCGCTCATCATTTCATCCAAAATGCAAAGGTCGCTGGAGAGCCTGAAGAGGTATTGCAGCAGAGAGATCGCGTCCTGCGCGGCCGGCAAAACAAGGGGATGGAGCGAGGGGAGTTCCAGAAGGAGCGCATCCAGGCAGGGAACCCCCGCGCTACGGGGATCTTCCGTTCCGGCAATCAGCTCCGCCGGGGAGATGCCCAGCTTTTTTGCCAGATCTTCCAAAGTGTCCGCTCGGGGGGAGGATGTGCCTTTCAGGTATCCCTGCAACGTCGTTCTTGGAATATCCAGCTCCCTTGAAAATTCCATAAAGTTCAATCCCCTCTTGTCCATTTCTCTTTTTAGAGCGGCCGAAATATTTTCTTTGATCTCCAAGATAGCCACCTCCTTAAACATAAGAGTAAAGAGAATGTCTGTCGCAGTAAACGCCAACATTTCGACAAAAGGGCCATCTTTTTGACAGAGATAAAGAAACAAGCCTGGTCCAGAGTACTGCAACTTCGAGCTGGGGTCTTTTTTGCGGAGGAGACAGGTCCCCACAGATCTCCCTTGCGGGCGCCGGGATGTCTGCCTCCGCTGAATCCGGGTATGCCAGCATATACTTTGCTATCCGGCAGTGCCTTCTTGGTAATGCGGCTTTAGCCAGATGCAACAGTTGATCAGCGCTGTCCGGGTTTCTGGAAAACATTATTCCGCATGATTTTGCGCATCGGAAAAGCCAGGTTTTCGATTCATGCGATGTTCTTTTGCCAAGTTCGATTCCGCCGGATCAAGATCGGGATCTTCATACAGAACGTGGGGCAAGGCGGTAAACATCTCATGTACATAATCATGAAACAATTCCGGAGATGGGCAGGTAAAGACAGATGGAAATACTCCCAATGCGATATAGTGCGCTGTTTTACGCATGGATTGTACCGGAGAGCAAACACAGACCAGCTCAGAAAAGCCCTCATCCTTCCAAATTTGTGACGCTACAAAGCATTCGTCGGCAGAGTTATAAACGCCATCCGTACCCCGATACATTACATTTTTCTCTTCCCCATAAATATCATCCGGGGAAACCTTCTTCCTGGTGATCAGATATGTTTGGCCGGCCTCGCTGAGTGACACTTGATCCGCTTTTCCTTGATACATATGTAGACTTCCCGGCACATAAAGCTTGCAGCGGATCTTCTTCTTTTGATATTCGCGGTACAGCTGATACCCCATGTCCAAGCGTCTGGCAAATTCTACTCCCGGAGTTCCGTCTGGCTGCAAAGGATGCTGGGCTGCGACTTCAATCAAAACGCCGGTTCGCTTGCTGTCGTTCTGGGCCTGGAGGGTAAACTCCTTTGCGTCATCCAACTTCTTCTTCCAAAAAGTGACGGCATGAGATGTTTCCTTGTAGAAATACGGAACATCCTGTCCATGAAATTCAATGGGATTCGATGTCTTCCAAATACAGTTAAAGCTGTCATTTGTCATGCCTGCCAGGGAAAGATCTCCGCTTTCCGCGCCTTTTGCCGTCTGACACTCGAAAGATACCGAATCTGCCCCGGCGCGAAACGGCGGCATTGTCATTGTGACCCAGCACCAAATCTGCTGATCATCATCAGCCGTTTCATCTTCTTTGTCAATACAGATGATCTCTGTTTGGCGCAGCAGAGTATGGGCACAGCCGATCTCGATTTTCCCAATCGTGTCGCAGGGAGTAGCATGCGCTTGTTCCCAAATGGAGCGGATGTTGTCCATTGTTACGTCAAACTCACTGCTGATCGGATTGCCCGGCCCCCTTACTTCGAGATGTCCCACATCCTCTAAGAAGTCGGAGTATGGATTGGGCAGCAATATCTGTAAGGTTCCATGATTGCGCAGCATTCTAGTCAGCTGCTGGACGTGGGTTTGGAAGAAACCCAGGCCGGTTGTGTGAAGCACCTTTACATGTTTCGCGTGTTCGATTTTTTGATCTAGGAGTGCATCATCGGCTCGCCCCTTGGCAATCGCACAGATGCCGAATTCTTTTGCGTGCTGAAGGCTTGGCGTGTGATTGAGCAGTCCGAACTCGGAACGCAGAGCATCCACCTCTTCAAGCGCGCTGATGCGCTTCCTCAATTCTCTGTTTTCCCTTTTTAAACGGAACAGTTCTTGTGCGGCGTCCGTACCGCCAACGGAATCCGCGCGAACCCATCCAGTTGAGGGGAATTGCTTTTGGAGCTTTATCAGGGATTGAGATACCATACGTCCCAATTCACTGGGATCGGTCCAGAAGCGCACAAGTTTCTTTTTGGCAAGGTTCCGAAATTCCTCCAGCTTTTCCCTGCCTTCCTGAGTATCTTCTGTAAAAGCGGCCTTGATTTCCTCTGGACATCTATGCAAAAAGGCCAGGATCGGTTTTCCTGTTTTCAAGGCATATCGGTATTCCATCTCCGTATAGCTCATTCCTTTGTCGTTGGTCGCGCCATAACGTCCCGCAATCACCACAATAAAATAATCGCTGTCATCAATGATACGTTTAATCAGTGACCACTGATCCTCGTTTGAAGAGGGAAAAAGCTCCATTCCCGCCGGAATGTAATCTAATTCCAAAAGTGCCTGCATGACTTCTCTGCGCTCTTTGTCTAAATCTTCGCGCGTTGAGCTGACAAATACTTGATATCTCTTATCCATAGTTGAGCAGCACCCTTTCTTTCTAGGTATAAATATTGTATCATAAAAAGCTGGCTTGCTCAATCTAAAATTGTGCAAATCGGCAAAATTCAAAAATGGTGCACAGAGCATTGCTTACGCTATCCTGCGTTTAGCACGCTCCGCGCAGAGTATTCGCGCCGGCAAAAATGTTCTTGCAATTTCCCGGCGGCTTTGTTACACTAAAAAGAAACATCTGTTGTGAGGAGTGAACAACCATGGTGATTCATGAGTCCGCCGAGGACTACCTGGAGTCTATCTTGATTTTGCAGGAGCAATGCGGGCAGGTCCGCTCCATCGACATCGTGAACCGGCTGGGCTTCTCCAAACCCAGCGTCAGCATCGCCATGAAAAAGCTGCGGGAAAACGGCCTCATCTCCATAGCTGGGAATCGGAACATTACCCTCAGCCGCAGCGGCATGGAGATTGCCCGCCGGGTCTATGGCCGGCACAAGCTGCTGACGGAGCTGTTCGTGCGGCTGGGCGTAGAGCCGGAACAGGCCGCCGCGGACGCCTGCCGGGTGGAGCACGACCTGAGTCAGGAGACCATGGACCGCATCCGGGAGTTCTTAAGCAGACAGCAGTCGGAGACTCTGTAACCAGGAGCGCCCCTGGCAGAGGGGACATTGTGAGAGGAACTCTTTGCGGGGGCGCATCACCGGCTCCTGTGGGAGTTCCGGACG
This sequence comes from Oscillibacter sp., assembly GCA_022796315.1. Lineage (GTDB taxonomy): Bacteria > Bacillota > Clostridia > Oscillospirales > Oscillospiraceae > Oscillibacter. The sequence continues at coordinate 10,251 of JAAWIL010000260.1, forward strand.
CGATGTCCCTGTGGCCGGGGGCTTTTTATAGTCAGCACAGTGGAAAAGAATCCTCTGGACTCTTTTCATCATGGCACCGCAAAACAATGCAGTAAGCCGCATCAGCGGCTTACTGCATTGACGATACCCACGGCCTTTCCACAAAGAAACCCAGCGGCTGGGGAGATTTTTTGGCGCTCTCTCCATTGACCGGACCTTGTGAAAGGCTCATAATGAGGAAAAAGGACGGCAGGGGCTGTCCGGGGAGGTCGCAAATGTATCGGATCAAAACATGGAACAATATCGCCGCCGCAGGGCTGGAGCGCTTTGACCGGGAGCGCTATGTCGTGGGAAGCGAGGTGACTGGGGAGGCGGGCATTGTGGTCCGGTCCGCCCCGCTGCTGGACTATGCCTTTCCGCCGGAGCTGCTGGCCATTGCCCGGGCGGGGGCCGGCGTGAACAACATTCCCATTGACCGCTGCTCCCAGGCGGGAATCGCGGTGTTCTCGACCCCTGGCGCCAACGCCAACGCGGTGAAGGAGCTGGTGCTCTGCGCCCTGCTGATGGCCTCCCGGGATGTGGATGGTTCCATCCGCTGGGTGCGTAAGCAGGTGGAGGACGGCGTAAATGTCGCCACGGTAGTGGAAAAGGGGAAGGCCGCCTTCGTGGGGCCGGAGCTGTATAAGAAGACTCTGGGCGTTGTAGGCCTGGGGGCCATCGGGTCTCTGGTGGCCAACATGGCGGTGTCCCTGGGGATGGAGGTCTGCGGCTATGACCCGTATCTCTCGGTAAACGCCGCACTGCGGCTGGACCACCATGTTCACGTGGTACAGGACCTGCGGGAGCTGTACCACCGGGCAGATTATCTGACGTTCCACATCCACTTCACGGCCCAGACGAAGCACATGGTGGACGCCCAGGCCTTTTCCGAGATGAAGCCGGGCGTCCGGATCATCAACCTGGCCCGTGGGGAGATCGTGGACGACGCCGCGCTGCTGGCAGCTCTGGACACCGGGCGGGTTGCGGCCTATATCACGGATTTCCCCACCAATGAGCTGGTCCGCACGCCCCACGTGGTGGCCATGCCCCACATGGGGGCCTCCACGCCGGAGAGTGAGCAGAACTGCGCCGTCATGGCGGTGGAGGAGCTGAGGGACTACCTGGAAAACGGGAATATCCATAACTCCGTGAACCTGCCGGAGGTGGGGATGGAGCGCAGCGGCGTTATGCGCCTGTGTGTGATTCACAAGAATGTGCCGGCCATGCTGGCCAATATCACGGCCCTGCTGAGCCGGGACGGCGTCAATGTGGAGAATCTCAGCAACAAGTCCAAGGGGGACTTGGCCTATACCATGGTGGATCTGGGGACCCACCTGGATGAGACCGTGGTGGAAGAGGTGCGGCAGCTGAGCAACGTGATCCGAACGCGGGTGATTGTCTGAGAGACCCGGAATGGCGGAAGACGCATTGACACAGGCCGGAAAATCAGGTATAATAAAAAGCCGGATGGCAGGGCAGCCGTCCGGCTTCCCCGAAAGAGGAAGGGGGAACGGTTTCCGGTTCGATTTCAGCCCGGCAATTTCATAGGCCCCGTAGCTCAGCTGGATTGGGCATTCGCCTCCTAAGTGTGCGCAGTTCGTCCGCCAGTGGCACCAAAAATTCCATATGCGTCCGTAGCTCAGCAGGATAGAGCGTCCGCCTCCTAAGCGGAAGGCCAGCGGTTCGAATCCGCTCGGGCGTACCA
>JAAWIL010000049.1 GCA_022796315.1 Oscillibacter sp.
GGCATCCTGACGGATGGCAAGGATTTTTAACGCAGTCAGGGCGGATAATACGCCGCCAAGACATGCGCGGGGAGATTTTAAACAGGCTCTAAGAGCCGCTGCGCGCGGCGGCTGCCCTCCGAAACGCGCCTGCGGGCGCAGCCGCACGCACCCCTCCTTCCCGCTATTCGGGGTTCTTCTCTTTTTCGGCAGCCCTCTTTTCGTCCGGCCGGGAGGGGGGTGCTCTTTGCGCCCTCCGGCATTTTACGCCTTACGCGGTCTCACGCTCCGCCAGCAGCCGCAGGGCCTCCAGATAGCCCTCCAGCCCGTGGCCCTTGATGGTGGCCACACAGGCGGCCCGGATGTAGGAGGTTTGCCGGAAGGTCTCCCGGCTGTCCGGGTCGGAGATGTGGACCTCCACCGTGGGAATCCCCGCAGCCTTCACCGCGTCCAGCAGCGCAATGCTGGTATGGGTGTACGCGCCGGGATTGATGACGATCCCATCCACCTTATCAAAATACGCCTGCTGAATGGCGTCCACCAGATCACCCTCGTGGTTGGACTGGAAGAAGTGGACCTCCACGCCCAGCTTCTCCGCCTCCTCCGTCACCATATTCTCCAGGTCCACATAGTCCGTGTTGCCGTAGATCTCCGGCTGACGGATGCCCAGGAGATTCATGTTGGGTCCGTTAATTACCAGGATGTTCTTCTTCATAAAAATACCTCCAAATTTCTTGAGCGGTCTCCACCGCGTTGGTATCATTCCATACAGACCGGTCGCAGGCCCCCAGATACAGGGGATGCCGGACGCGCTCCATTTCCGCCAGGCTCCCCGTCTGGGACAGGGGCCGCCCCTCCGTGGGCAGGTCCTCCAGCCTCCGCCGGAGGTAGCAGACCCAGCCGGTCCGGCGCATGGCGGCGCGGTTCTCGCTCCAGAGAACGGCTCCGCCGCCGGTGGCGATCACCTGGCCGTGGCCGGCGCAGACCTCCGCCAGCACCTCGTGCTCCAGGGCGCGAAAGGCGCTCTCGCCCTGGGAGGCGAAGATCTCCGGAATGGAGACTCCGGCTCTCCGGACAATCTCCTCGTCCAGGTCCACGAAGGGCTTGCCGGAGAGCTCCGCCAGCTCCCGGCCCACGGTGGTCTTACCGCTGCCGGGCATTCCGACGAGAACAAGATTGGTCATATCCCCCCGGAGCCGGGCGGTGATGCGCTCCGTCTCCTCATCGGGGACCGTTCTATCAAAAAACAGCTCCTCCGCCCGCACCGCCTGGGCCGTCAGCATAGGCAGGCCGCCGGTATAGCGGATATCCCGCCCTCCGGGCTCGTTCCAGTCGTCGCCGCCCGGCATACGCCGCCAGTGGCCCATCTCCTCCGCCTGGAGCAGCAGATTGGTCCGTCCCGGGTTGTAGATGACATCCACAACATCCGTCACCGCGGGGAGGAGCCGCAGATCCACCGGGCTCCCCTCCACATGGGGCCACATACCCACGGGGGTGGTGTTGACCAGGGCCTCGGCATCCCCGTGGCGCTCCGGGAGGTTCTCGTAGCTGTCCTCCCCGGTCCGGGAGACCACCACGATCTCCCGCGCGCCCTCCCGCCGGGCGGCGGCCTGGGCCGTCAGGGAGGCTCCGCCGCTGCCTAAAATCAGAACCTTTTTTCCCCTCAGAGAGATGCGGGCCCGCTTGAGCATGTAGAGAAAGCCGTCGATGTCCGTGTTATAGCCGACCAGCTTCCCCTCCCGGCGGACCAGGGTGTTCACGCTGCCGATGGCCTCCGCCGCCGGGTCGATGATGTCGCAAAAGGCCATCACATCCCGCTTGTAGGGGATGGTGACGTTCAGCCCCCCGATGTCCTCCCGCCGGAGAAACGCCTCCAGCTCTCCGGGCTCCAGCTCGATCAGGCGGTACGGCTGGCATCCCAGGGCCTGGTGAATGGGCACGGACCAGCTGTGGCCCAGCCTGCGGCCCAGGAGGCCGTAAATCTGCTCACCCATGGCTTACACTTCCGCGTAATTCCCCAGGAAGTGGAACTGGGCGCAGGAGCGCTCCATCTCCTCCAGCATGGCCAGGACGCTGGGGTCCTGAACGGAGGCGTCCAGCTCCAAAAAGAAGATGAACTCGAAATCGCTGCCGGCCACGGGGCAGGACTCCAGCTTCGTCATATTCACATCCAGTGCCGCCAGCTTGGAGATCACCTCGTACAGCGCCCCGGGCCGGTTCTCAAAGGCCACCACCAGACTGATCCGGTTGGCTCCGGCGTAAATTACCGGGTCCCTGGTGACGCAGACGAAGCGGGTGTAGTTGTTGTCGCTGTCCTGAATGGTGTCGCTGAGGCACTCCAGGCCGTAGAGGGCGGCGCAGGGATGGGAGGAGATGGCGGCGGCGGTGCGGCTGCCGCTCTCAGCCACCTGCTTGGCGGCGGCGGCGGTGTTGCCGCAGGGAATCACCTGCACGTCCTTCAGCCCGTTCAGGAACTTGGAGCACTGGCCCAGGGCCTGCTCGTGGGAGTAGATCTCCCGGATCTCCTCCAGCTTCACGCCGGGCAGGGCCAGCAGCTCGTGGCGGATGCACAGCCGGGTGGAGCGGACAATGGAGAGGCGCCGCTTGCGCAGGAGGTCGTACACCGCCCGGACGGAGCCGTTGGAGCTGTTCTCAATGGGCAGCACGCCGAACCGGCACAGCCCGGACTCCACGGCGGAGGCCACCGCGTCAAAGCTCTTTACGTACATGAGGTTCCCCCGGGGCAGCAGCCGGTCGCAGGCGGCCTGGGAGTTGCCTCCCTCCACCCCCTGGCAGGCCACCAGCCCCGTTTGGGGGAACAGCGCCTCCCCGGCGGCCAGGGAGGTTCTCACCTGCTCCGCCACGCGGGTGGGGGCGTTCAGCAGCTCCGCCTGCCGGGACCGGGCCAGCTCAAAGAGGGTGGAGTAGAGGTGATAGGCGTAGCGCTCCTTGTCCCCGGCCTTTTCCGTAACCTTGGCCAGGATCTCCCTCTCCCGGGTCTTGTTCAGAATGGGGAGGTGGTTCTCATTCTTATAGGCCGCCACCTCCTCGCTGAGTTCCATGCGCTCCAGAAAGAGCGCCAGGAGCCGGTCGTCTACGGCGTCGATCTTGGCGCGAATCTCAGAAAGTTCCATGATTTCCCTCCAATAGTAAGTCTAACAGTACACAGGCCGTCACCGCCTCCACCACCGGGACCGCCCGGTGGGCGATGCAGGGGTCGTGGCGGCCGTGGATTTGCAGTGTGGTATTCTCCATGCCGGAAAGGCTGACGGTCCGCTGTTCCCTGGCAATGGACGGCGTGGGCTTGAACGCCGCCCGCAGGATCAGGGGCATTCCCGTGGTGATGCCCCCCAGAATGCCGCCGGCGTGGTTGGTGACGGCGGCGATTCTGCCGTCTTCCACGGCAAACGCGTCGTTGTTCTGGGAGCCGTGCAGGCAGGCGGCGTTGAAGCCCTCGCCGAACTCCACCCCCTTCACGGCGGGGATTCCGAACAGCGCCGCCGCCAGGCGGTTCTCCACGCCGTCAAACATGGGGTCCCCCAGTCCGGCGGGCAGGCCGATGGCAGCGCACTCGACCACCCCCCCCACCGAGTCCAGCTCCTGTTTGGCCTGTTCAATGGCCTGCCGCATCATCGCCCCATTCTTGTCATTGACGGCAGGAAAGGGCTTCGCGGCAATGGTTTCAAACAGGTCCGCCGTGGGGCGCTCCGGAAGGGGCTCATCCAAAATGTTCCCGATGGAACGCAGGTGCGCCCCCACGTAAACCCCCCGCCGGGCCAGGATCTGCTTGGCAATCCCCCCGGCAATGCACAGCGGGGCCGTCAAGCGGCCGGAGAAGTGGCCGCCGCCCCGCATGTCGGCGTGGCCCTTCCACTTTACCCAGGCGGTGTAGTCGGCGTGGCCGGGCCGGGGCTTCCCGGCCAGCTCCGCGTAGTCGCCGGAGTGCTGGTCCCCGTTGCGGATGACCGCGCACAGGGGCGCGCCGCAGGTCTTTCCGTCCAGCAGGCCGGAGAGAATTTCCGGCACGTCGCCCTCCTTCCGGGCGGTGGACAGGGGGCTCCTCCCCGGCCTGCGCCGGTCCAGGAAGGCCTGGAGCTCCGTCAGGTCGATCTCCTCCCCGGCGGGCAGACCGTCGATGGTCACGCCGATGGCCGTCCCGTGGGACTGGCCGAAGACGGACACCCGCAGGAGCTTTCCAAATTCAGAGGACACGGACGTCACCTCCCAGATGCTCATAGTGCTCCCAGAAACTGGGGTAGGACTTCTTCACCGCCTCCGCCCCCAGGATCACCACCGGGCGCTCACAGCGGGTGGCGGCAATGGCCGCCGCCATGACGATCCGGTGGTCGTTGGCCCCGTCCACGGTGCCGCCGGTGAGCCGGGAGACCCCGTGGACCGTGAGGCTGTCGGGGCCCTCGTCGGCAAAGCCGCCCAGGTCCAGCAGCAGGTCCCGGACGGTGGTCAGGCGGTCGCTCTCCTTCAACCGCAGGCGGGCCGCCCCGGTAAACCGGGTGCTCCCCTCCCGCACCGCCGCCATCACCGCCAGGGGCGGCAGCAGGTCCGGGCAGTCGGTGAGGTCGATGGCGACGTCCCCGCTCCGGGAGAGCTTTTGGTGCAGGGAGAGCACCGCCGCGTCTCCCTGGGCGGAATGGGCGTTGAGCCCCCGCAGCCGCAGGCCGCTGCCCAGGGCAATGGCGGCGTACCAGAACGCCGCCTGAGACCAGTCCGCCTCCACGGCGGCGTCAAAGGGGCAGTAGATGCCGGGGCAGACCCCGAAGCTGTTGAGGGCCGGCGAGTAGCGCACGGAGATCCCGCACTGCTCCAGCACCCCCATGGTCATGGAGATGTAGGGGGCGGACTCCAGCTTCGTGGTGCTGACCACCACGCTGAGCCCGTCCAGCAGCGGCAGGGCCATCAGCAGTCCCGTGAAGAACTGGCTGGACACATTCCCCGGCAGACGGTACTCCCCAGGCTGCAAATTCCCCTGGATGGTGAGCACCTTCTCTCCCGCGCCCTGGGACTCCCGCTCCAGCGTGTGGGTGATGCCCATCCGGTCGAAGATCTGGAAGTAGGGCTCCTGGGGGCGCTCCATGAGCCGTCCCCGGCCGGTGAACACCCCGCCGCCCCCCAGGGCCAGGGCGATGGGAATCAAAAAGCGCAGAGTGGACCCGGACTCCCCGCAGTCAAACCGGAGCAGCCCCCGCCGGTCGTGCTCCTGATTGATGCAGCCCTGGACCTGCAAAGTGTCCTCACTCTGCCACCTCCACTGGCAGCGGAACTGCGCCATGCAGCGGAGGGTGGCCTCAATGTCCTCCGAGAAGGCCAGGTTGCGGATGGTACTGGTCCCCGCCGCCAGGGCGGCGGCCAGCAGCAGCCGGTGGGCCAGGGATTTGCTGGGGGGCGGCGTCACAATCCCGGAGAGCTGCCGGGGCTCAATCCGAACGTTCATTCACGCCTCCCATCCCGTTCCAATGACGAACAAGAGCTCCGACACCGGGATCTGCATCAGTTCACAGGCCCCGATGCTTTTGGGCACCACAATGGTAATGGAATCTCCCGCCCGCTTCTTGTCGGCCAGGGCCGCCTCCGCTAGGGCCTCCGGTGAGAACTCCGTGGAAACAGGGAGCCCCAGATCCGCCAGGGCGGAGCAGATCCGGCGGGCATCCCGGGCCTCCGGCATCCAGCCAAGCCGCGCCGCGGAGCGGGAGATGATGGCGAGCCCCGCCGCCACCGCGTGGCCGTGGGGAATCGTGTACCCGCTGCACTTCTCAATGGCGTGGCCCACGGTGTGGCCCAGGTTCAGGAGTTTTCGCTCCCCCTGCTCCTTCTCGTCCCGCTCCACTACGCCCGCCTTGTACTGAACGCAGGCGGCAATCACCGGCTCCAGCTCCAAAAAACGGAATCCCCCGTCCTCCATGCGGTCGAACAGGCCCGCGCCGGAGAGGACCGCCGTTTTCACGGCCTCCGCCGCCCCGCCGGCAAGGACCGGCTGCGGCAGGGTGTTCAGGCACTCCGTGTCGCAGAGCACGGCGGCAGGCTGGAGGAAGGCCCCGGCCAGGTTCTTCCCGGCCCTCAAATCAATGGCCGTCTTGCCCCCCACGGAGGAGTCTACCGCCGCCAGGAGGGTCGTCGGCATCTGCACATACCGGATTCCCCGGAGGTAGCAGGCGGCGGCAAAGCCCGCCATGTCCCCCACCACGCCGCCGCCCAGGGCAACCAGGCAGTCCGTCCGGGTCAGACGCTCCTTTGCCAGGAATTCCAGGATATCCGACAGCGTATGGAAATTCTTATTCTCCTCCCCGGCGGGGAATTCACAGGCACTGACGCCGTACCCCGCCGCCTTCAGGCTCTCCTGCACCGTCTCCAGGTACAGTGCCCCCACAACGGAGTCGGTAACCACCGCCATGCGGCAGGGGGGGATGGTCTCCCGCAGCCGGGCTCCGCAGTCCTTCAAAAGGCCCGGGCCGATGGTCACGGCATAGGGCGGGTTCGTGTTGACAGGTATGGTCCGCATGGTCGTCCCTCCGTATCAGTTTCCTCCGGCGGTGGCCTTTAACTCCCGGCCCTCCTTCAAAAGGGCCCGGACCCGCTCCGCGTCGCCGGCTTTCAGGGCCTGGGAATAGGCCGTCAGGTTCTCAATCAGAATATCCAGCTCCTTCACCAGATAGTCCGCGTCGTCTAAAAACAGCTCCGTCCACATGTCCTCGTCCAGCCGGGCCACCCGGGTCATGTCCTGGAAGCTCCCGGCGGAGAAGCCCCGCCGCCGCTGGGCCTCCGGCGACTTCACATAGGCGCTGGAGGCGATATGAGCCAGCTGGGAGGTGAAGGCGATGATCCGGTCATGCTCCTCCGGGTCCGAGAAGGTCAACCCCGCGAAGCCGATGTCCAGGAAGAAGTCCTTCAGGGTCTCCAGCAGGCGCATATCCGTCCGCTTGTCCGGCGTCAGAATCATGGAGGCCCCCTCATAGAGGCTGTCCGTGGCGGCGGTGAAGCCCCCCCGCTCCCGGCCCGCCATGGGGTGCCCGCCGATATAGGCGAAGCCCCGCTTTGCGGCCATGGGGGCAATGGCCTCCACCACCACCCGCTTCACGCCGCACAGGTCCACCAGGATCGCCTCCGGGGAGATCTGCTCCAGGTGCTCCTCCACCCACCGGATGGCCGCGCCGGGCCGGATGGCCGCCAGGATCAGCCGGCACCGGGGCAGCGTCTCCTCTGTCAGGGCGCCGTCGATGGCCCCGCACATCCGGGCCATGGTCATCGTCTCCGTGTCCAGGTCGATCCCGTAGACCGTGTGCCCGGTCCGGGTTTTGATGCTCTTGGCCATGGACCCGCCGATCAGGCCCAGACCTACAATGCCCACATTCATCTTGCCACAGCCTTTCCTTGTCTTTCCGTATTTCAGCGTCCGAGAGGGAGCCGCGCCCCTCCCCGGTTCACAGCCCCCTCACCGCCTGGTGCAGGGCCAGCAGCTTCCTGGCCAGGGGATCGAAGTCCTCCGGCTTCAAGGACTGGGGCCCGTCGCACAGGGCGTGGGCGGGGTCGTTGTGGACCTCGATCTGGAGACCGTCGGCCCCCGTGGCCACGGCGCCCATGGCCAGGGGCTCCACCAGCCAGTTCTTGCCTGTGGCGTGGCTGGGGTCCACGATGATGGGCAGGTGCGTCAGGCGGCGCATCACCGGGATGCAGGCCAGGTCCAGGGTGTTGCGGGTATAGCTCTCAAAGGTGCGGATACCCCGCTCGCAGAGGATCACGTTCTCGTTGCCCCCGGCCATGACGTACTCGGCGCTCATGAGCCACTCCTCGTAGGTGGCGGACATGCCCCGCTTGATCATCACGGGCTTGTCCTGGTGGCCCACGGCCTTCAGAAGGTCAAAGTTCTGCATGTTCCTTGCGCCGATCTGGATCACGTCCACGTCCTCGAAGAGGGGCAGCTGGCTCAGGTCCATCAGCTCCGTGACGATGGGCAGCCCCGTCTCCTGCCGGGCCACCTTCAAAAACTCCAGTCCCCTGGCCCCCAGGCCCTGGAAGGAGTAGGGAGAGGTCCGGGGCTTGAAGGCCCCGCCCCGGAGCATGGTGGCGCCGCTCTGCTTCACGGCCTTGGCAATGGCCACCACCTGCTCCTCGCTCTCCACGGAGCAGGGGCCCGCCATGATGGTCAGCACATCGCCGCCGATCTGGGTATTGCCCACCTTCACCACCGTGTCCTCCGGGTGGAATTTCCGGTTGGCGTTCTTGTAGGGCTCCTGGACCCGCTTCACGTCCTCCACAATGTCCAGGGCGGCGATCAGGTCGATGTCCAGCTTGGACGTGTCGCCCACCAGGCCCAGGATCGTGTTGGCCTCGCCGATGCTGGTGTGGATGATGATGCCCTTTTCCTGAAGCCAGGCCACCAGGCTCTCCAGCTGGTCCCGGTTGGGGTTGCTCTTTAAGATGACAATCATGGTCTCTTCCTCCTCAAATTCATGCAAAAAGACCCGCGGCCGGTCTGGCCGCGGGTTTTTTCTGGACTGACAGGGTTTTGATACTTCCCCCTGTCTCACACCCGTGCGCTTTCAGCCAAACCGGAATAAGCCTTACCATAAAAGTAGGTAAAGCTAAAGTAGCGGTATGCAAACGTACGGGCAGAAGCAGGCATGGTCATAGTCCTCTCTATCGCTTTAGATGAATAAAGAATAACACGTTCCTCCCCAAATGGAAACGGACATCCTGCACAAAATTGTGAAAACCCCGGGGGAAATTCCCTCTGTTTTCCACAACTCAGGCGGCAGCGGGCCGGCATCCGGCCATCAGCAGCGAGGTAGCCTTCAGAATGAAACGGACATCCTGGCCCAGTCCGGACTCCCCGGCGCTCAGGTACTGCCGGTGCAGCTCCGCCAGCGCATCCGTCAGGTCCCGTCGCAGCTCCTCCCGCAGCAGCCGCCGCTGGGACAGATACCCCACCAGATACCGCCGCAGCTCCGTCTCGTAGTTGTGGTGATCCAGCAGTCCGTCGGGGAAGACCTCGTTATGAGGATATGTAAAGGCGTCCGCCAGGTAGTGGGTCAGCTTGCCCAGGGTGTAGTACTGCCACACGGTCCAGCGCTCCCGCCGCTGCTGGAGCCGCCGGATGCGGGACTCCACATAGGGCCGGGAATTGGAATAGCAGTGCCCCTGGAGCCGGCGGCCGTGCAGGGAGCCCTTCAGATAGGTCAGGGGGTTGCAGTCCGGCTGAAAGGAGCCGAAGAGAAACGCCAGCTCGTACCGTCTGGCGCCAAAGCCCTGCTGGCTCTGGAGCAGGGCGGAGGCCAGCAGCTTGTGACTGCGCTTTTGCAAGGGCGGACACCTCCAAAAAACGATTTGCGGGGATAGTATAGCACCTTTTTTCCCCTGCCGCAAGGGAAAGATGGAGAAAATCCGATGAAAAACTACCCGCCGGATTTCCGCCGGACAGGCGGATTCCCCTGAAAGTCCCATGGAGCGGGCGGTTTCCGTCCCCGGAGGCGGAAGAAACTTCCAGCCCGCCGCGTCAAGGGGAGCCCGCCGCCCCGGCGGCCAGCCGGGACGGCGGAGGAAAAACCGGTTACACGCTGAACAGCAGCTCTGAGTACACGGGGAAGGGCCAGCTCTCCCCGGCGGTGAGGACCTCCAGGGCATCCACGGACTCCCGGGCCTCCGCCATGTCGGGAACCAGGGTGTCGTGGCAGTAGCGCATGGCCTCCTCCGGACCGGCGGGCATGTCCTCCAGGTCCGAGCCCAGGACGCGGCACTGCTCCATCAGATCGTCGGTAATTTTGGCAACGCCCCTGGCGGTGTTCACCTCATAGGCGCAGGGAACATCCAGCCGCTTTTTGCTCTCCGCCCGGGCGCAGAGTTCGGCGGCGTATTTGGAGACGGCGGGGAGGATGTCGTGGCGGATCATGTCGATCATGGTGGCGGCCTCGATGGAGAGGACGGCGGTGTAGTTCTCCACGTGGATCTCGTACCGGGCCCGGACCTCCTCCTCCGTGTAGATGCCGTGCTTGACAAAGAGGTCGATGTTCTTGGGGTCCACGTAGGCCGGCAGGGCGTCGGCGGTGGATTTCAGGTTGGTCAGGCCCCGCTTCTCCGCCTCGGCGATCCAGGCGCCGTCGTAGCCGTTGCCGTTGAAGATGATCCGCCGGTGGTCCGTGAAGGCCTGCCGGATCAGCTCCGGCAGCTCGCTCCGGAAATCCTCGGAGGCCTCCAGCGCGTCGGCGAACTGCTTGAGCTCCTCGGCCATGATGGTATTCAGGGCAATATTGGGCCCGGAGATGGACATGGAGGACCCGGGCATCCGGAACTCAAACTTGTTCCCGGTGAAGGCCATGGGCGAGGTCCGGTTGCGGTCCGTGTTGTCCTGGCGGATGGCGGGCAGGGAGTCCACGCCGATCTGGAGCGTCCGCTTGCCGGCCTCCTTGTACTCGGTGCCCTGGATGATGGACTCCACCACGGCGTTGAGCTCGTCGCCCAGGAAGACGGAGATCACCGCCGGCGGGGCCTCCTGGGCGCCCAGACGGTGGTCGTTGCCGGGGAAGGCCACCGTGGCCCGGAGGAAGTCCTGATAGTCGTCCACGCCCTTGAGAAAGGCCGCCAGGAACAGCAGGAACTGGGCGTTCTGGCTGGGGGTGGAGCCGGGCTTGAAGAGGTTCTTGCCGGTGTCGGTGCCCAGGGACCAGTTGTCGTGCTTGCCGGAGCCGTTGACGCCGGCGAAGGGTTTTTCGTGGAGCAGGCACACCAGGTTGTGCCGGTCCGCCACCTTCTTCATGACCTCCATGGCCAGCTGGTTGTGGTCGCAGGCGGTATTGGCGTCTGTGTAAACGGGGGCCATCTCGTGCTGGGAGGGGGCCACCTCGTTGTGCTTCGTCTTGGAGAAGATGCCCAGGGCCCACAGCTTCTCGTCCAGGTCCTTCATGTACGCGGCCACCCGGGGCTTGATGGCCCCGTAGTAGTGGTCCTCCAGCTCCTGGCCCCGGGGGGGCTTGGCGCCGAAGAGGGTTCTTCCCGTCATCCGCAGGTCCTTGCGCCGGTTGAACAGGGCCTTGTCCACCAGGAAGTACTCCTGCTCCGGGCCCACCTGGGGCATCACCCGCTTGGTCTCCGTGTCGCCGAAGAGCCGCAGAATCCGGATGGCCTGGCGGCTCACCTCCTCCATGGACCGCAGCAGGGGCGTCTTCTTGTCCAGGGCGTGGCCGGAGTAGGAGCAGAACACCGTGGGGATGCAGAGGGAGCCCTCCTTGATGAAGGCGGAGGAGGTGGGGTCCCAGGCGGTATAGCCCCGGGCCTCAAAGGTGGCCCGCAGGCCGCCGGAGGGGAAGGAGGAGGCGTCCGGCTCGCCCCGGACCAGCTCCTTGCCGGAGAACTCCATGATGATCCTGCCGCCCTCGGCGGGGGCGATGAAGCTGTCGTGCTTTTCCGCCGTGACGCCGGTCATGGGCTGGAACCAGTGGGTGTAGTGGGTGGCGCCCTTCTCCACGGCCCACTGCTTCATGGCCTCGGCGATCTCGTTGGCGGTAGAGATATCCAGGGCGGTGCCCTCTGTGACGGACTTCTTCCACGCGCCGTAGGACGCGGAGGAGAGGCGCTCTTTCATGGTCTCCTCATTGAAAACCATGCTGCCAAACAGCTCGGGAAGTTTCTTCATCTCAGACATACATCTTGCCCTCCTATCAGTTTTGATGGTATTGCATGGAAGCCGTTTTGCCCGCCGCCGTTTACGGCGGCAGCCGCAAAACATGGCGCAGGTTATTTCCGGCCGTTCCGTTCAGAAGCACTCCCGGCAGCGAGCCGAAAAGAAGTTTTTGCATTCTTTTCCTTAGAGCCTGTTTAATATCTCGACGTGTATGGATTGGCGAGTGGATTTTTTGCCCTGCAAGGCAAAAATCCGCAGGCATCCTGACGGATGGCAAGG
>JAAWIL010000050.1 GCA_022796315.1 Oscillibacter sp.
TTGAAATCCGTCAGGATTCCTGCGAGTTTCTTCCTTGCCAGGCAAAAATTTTTCTTGCCAATCTGCATACCGTCACCTATTGGTACAGCTTCTAAATTTCAAATTCGGAAATCATAATACCGGTTGATTCCAACTTCCTGGCTTCATAAAGGAGGCATTCATGCAGATCTGTATCTATCGCGGCGGCGAGCGCGTGGTGGGCCGCAGCGGCGTGGGACAGGCCATCCGCCACCAGACGGAGTGCCTGGACCGCTGCAAAATCCCGGTATCCCGCCGTCTGACCCCGGACACTGCCGCCGTCCACATCAACACCGTCCTCCCCGACTCCGTTCTGGCGGCCCTCTGGGCCCATCTCCGGGGCCGGAAGGTCATCTGGTACGGCCACTCCACCATGGAGGATTTCCGCCGCTCCTTCCGGGGCTCCGACCTGCTGGCGCCTCTCTTCCGCCGCTGGCTGATCTTCTGCTACCGCCGGGGCGACCTGGTCATCACCCCCACGGAGTACTCCCGCCGCCTGCTGGAGACCTACGGCCTCCGCCGCCCGGTATACAGTCTCTCCAACGGCGTGGATACTGAGTATTTCCGCCCGGACCCGGCCCTGCGGAAGTCCTTCCGCAGCCGCTACGGCCTGAGCGAGGAGGACCGGGTGGTGATCTCCGTGGGCCACACCATCGCCCGCAAGGGTCTTGTGGACTTTCTGGAGCTGGCCCGGCGGATGCCGGAAACCCGGTTTCTCTGGTTCGGCTGGACGGACCCCCGGCTGCTGCCCAGGGAGATCCTGGACGCCCTGGACAATGCCCCCGCCAACGTCCGCTTCCCCGGCTATGTGGACCGGGAGCAGCTGCGGGAGGCCTACTGCGGCGCGGATGTCTTCGCCTTCCTCAGCCACGAGGAGACCGAGGGCATCGTGGTGCTGGAGGCCCTGGCCTGCGGGATTCCCACCGTTCTCCGGGACATCCCGGTGTATGAGGGGTGGCTGGAGCATGGAAGACAGGTGTACAAGGCGAAGGACCTGGAGGAGATCCAGAGGGCCGTTGCGGGTCTGCTGGACGGAACCCTGCCGGATCTGAGGGCCGCGGGGCGGGAAACGGCGGTTTCCCGGAGTCTGGAGGCGGTGGGCGCGCGGCTGTGCGGGATTTATCAGAGAGAGGGAATTTTGCGGCGGGGCACGCGGGGGGCTTTGGCCCAGCCTGCGGCCGGGGGCGGGATTTTGCCATGAGGATGGCCTGGCGCTCCCGGAACCTCCGGCTTTCCCTGGGGACCACCCCGTAGGGCCCGGACCCCTGGCAGGGCCATTCCCCCCCGCAGTCTCCGGTCTCCCTAAGACGCACCCCCTCTCGCATTCCCCTCGCATTCCCCCAAAGCAACAGGATCGTGCCCCGCCGGCTCCGGCAAGGTACGATCCTGTTTGTATCATTTGCTGTAAAGATTACAATCCGTTAAGTTCCCTGCCGCCCCAGGACCGGGGTTCTCTCCAGCCAGTGGAGCAGCAGCAGGCCCAGACCATAACACGCCACGGCCTCGCCCAGGCCTACGGTGAAGGCGTTCAGGGCGTAGGCGGGCCAGAACGCGCCGCCGTCCTGCACGACGAACCAGGCGATCTCCGCCCCGACAATCACGGCGTTGCAGATTACCGGCGGCAGAGGGGCCAGCCAGCGGTTTTTCATCCGCGCGGTCCAGAGGGCCGCCAGGAGCGTGGCCGCTGTGCCGAAGATCCAGTCCAGCATGATGGGGGAGCCCAGAAGATTGGCCAGGAAGCAGCCCACAGCCAGGCCGGGGATGGCCTCCGGGAACAGGAAGGGCAGCACGGTCATGGCCTCCGCCACCCGCAGCTGGACGCCGCTGTACTGGGGGATGGGCAGGAACAGCGTCAGAGCGGCGTAGACGCCGGCAATGACGCCGGCCAGGGCCAGGCGGTGGATGGAAGTACGGGATTTGGACATGAAAAAAGACCTCCTTTGAATTGGGCGGAGGCCTGGAAAACCACAGAAAATACCCGGGATAGGCCGGGCAGCCTCCATTTTTTTGTTTAGAGAACGATGTCCATCTGGTACATCGAACGAACGCCCGGAATCCGGACGCTTGGACAGGGAGATGGCACCTGTCGGGAGATAGTATAGCACAGCTCTTCCAAAAAGAAAAGAGCGAACGGAAAATTTTCCGTCCGCTCTTTTTTAAGGAGCCTCGTCCGCCGTCACCACGATGCAGCGCAGCTCCGTGGTGCGGAATTGGTCCAGGGGACTTTGGAACGGCTGTCCCAGCTCCTCCAGAATTCGCTCAAAGTCCGCCGGCTCCAGGGCGTAGCCGGTGCCCAGAACGCCGTCCTCCGGGTGGTTGAAATCGCTGTAGGGCCGCCCCTCACAGTCCGTCAGGGCGTCTCCCGCCTCGTCCTGAGAGAGGAAGACGACGGCGGCGAAGACCACGTTGCCGTGCTGTACCCACGCCTCTTCCTCCTTCGCGGCGCTTTGCGGGTCTATGCCCGCCGTGGGATCGTCAGAGAGCTTCTGACCACCGGCGGCATCCTCCCCGCTGGTCCCGTCGTGGCTCTGGAGGGCCGGTGCGGGAGAGGCGGCGGGGGCGTCCGCGACGGGGGGAATGCTTCGCAGCTTGGGTCCTCCGGCCTGGGAACCGTCCAGGTCCTCTGCGTCGTCCAGGGCGGCCTCCGGCAGGGCGTCCTCCTGGCTCCCGTACTCAGCCGTCGTAACCGGGCTGGATTCCTCTTCCGGAGGGGCCTCGCTGTCGTCCATGGGCTCCCCGCTGTCCGCGGCTGTCTCCGGGGCGTCCATGGCGTAGGGGACGGCGGCCAGGCTGGCGCTGTTGTCTCCGCCGGCACTGCGGGAGAGAGTGGGGGACCCGGCCAGCAGGATCACGATGGCGCAGCAGGCCGCCAGAGGCAGAACGGTTTTGGCCCAGGGGGAGGCGGTCCTCCTCTGCGGGGCCGCGCCGGCCCGGATGGCGGCGGAGACCGACTCGGCGAAGCCCTCCGGCACCGGCGTGTCCTCCGCGTCGGGGAAGGCGGCGCGGATGGCCAGGGCGTCATCCACATAGGCCCGGCAGGCGGGGCAGTTCTCCAGGTGGTTCTGTACCCGGAGGAGCTCCTCCGCCGTCAGCTCGCCGTCTGCAAACGGGTCCAGCAGGGCCGCGTATTCCAAACAGATTTTCATGTGCAGCCCTCCTTCTCTGCCGGTTTAGACGGATGGGATTCAGAAAAGTTCCCGCTGTCCAGCAGAATTTTTCGCAGCTGCTTCCGCCCCCGGCTGATGCGGGACTTCACGGTCCCCAGGTCCAGCCGGCAGATGGCGGCGATCTCCTCATAGGTCTGCTGGTGGATCTCCCGGAGGATCAGCACCTGGCGGTAGTCCGGCGGCAGGGCCTGGAGCCCCGTCTCGATCTGCCGCCGCAGCTCCGTCCGCTCCGCCAGCAGCTGGGGCGAGGGCGCCGGGTCCGGCAGGTCCACGCCGGACTCCCCGTCGTCCAGGGAGGGGCCCGCGGCGCTCTGGTGCCGGCCCTCCCGCCGCAGCAGGTCCACGCAGGCGTTGGAGGCCAGACGGTACAGCCAGGTGGAGAAACTGGACTCCCCCCGGAAGAACTTCAGGCCCTGCCAGGCGGCCAGGAATGCCTCCTGGGCGGCCTCCTCCGCGTCGGCGGGATTGCGGCACATCCGGTTTGTCAGGGCAAAAATGCGCTTTTCATACAGGCGCACCAGCTGGACAAAGGCATCCTGATCCCCCTGTCTGGCCGCGTCAACCCATTGTTGTTCCTGGTTCATGTCAAGTCACGCTTGATCCCTTTCGTCACCTGATAGACGTCCTCCAAGGTGTTCATCCGGACGATCTGCTCCTTGTAGTACGCCGCATGGGGTACGCCCTTGAGGTACCAGCAGTAGTGCCGCCGGGCCTCCAGCACCGCCGCCCGCTCCCCCCGGAGCTCCGCCGAGAGGGTAATCTGCCGCACGGCGGTGTCACACCGCTCCCCGAGGGGCGGCAGGGACGGCACGGGCTGTCCGTCCAGCACGGCCTGGGCTTGGGGGAAGAGCCAGGGATTGCCGAAACACCCCCGGGCGATCATGGCCATGTCGGCCTTGGTGTGCTGTAAAATCCGGGCGGCGTCCTCCGGCTTCCAGATGTCCCCGTTGGCGATGACGGGAATAGACACCGCCTCCTTCACCTGGCGGATGCAGGTCCAGTCGGCGCTGCCGCCGTAGACCTGGGCCCGGGTGCGGCCGTGGACCGCCACGGCGGAGACCCCCGCCGCCTCCAGGGTTTTGGCGAACTCCACGCAGTTGCAGCTGCCCATGTCCCAGCCCCGGCGGAACTTGGCGGTGACGGGCACGGGCACGGCCTTCACCATGGCCTCCACAATCCGCCCGGCCTTGTCCGGGTCCTTCATCAGGGCGGCGCCGTCGCCGTTGTTCACGATTTTCCCCATGGGACAGCCCATGTTGATGTCGATGATGTCCGCCTGGGTGTGCTCCAGCACGATCTGGGCCGCCTCCGCCATGCACACGGGGTCGCTGCCGAAGATCTGCACGGCGGCGGGGTGCTCCCCGGGGAACTGGCGCAGGAGGGTGAGGGTCTTTTTGTCGTGGTAGCACAGGGCCTTGGAGGAGATCAGCTCCGTCACTGTGTACCCGGCCCCCAGTTCGGAGCAGATCTGCCGGAAGGCGGCGTCTGTGACCCCGGCCATGGGGGCCAGAGCCAGCCGGGAGGGAATGTCTACCGTTCCGATACGCATGGGCGTCCTCCTTGGGAAGAGAAGTGTTTTTTATCATATCACAGCGGCGGGAAAAAGTCCACGGGGAAAAGGGTGAATACGCGCTTATGCCGGTTCCTGCGGACCCGGGAGAAAAAGGCGCGGACTGCCTCCAGTCCGCGCCTTTTCCGGATATTCCAGATGGGACAGAGCCGCAGAGCCCGGACCCCGGCCGGGCCAATTCCCCGAACCGGGCCAAGGACGCTTCCCCTCAGCCCCGCAGCTCCAGGAGCTTCTGCTTCAGCTCCCCCTCGATCCGTCCCAGCTCCGCCTCGGCGTCCCTGCGCTTCTGGGCGCTCTCCTGCTGGATGGTCATCACCTCGTCCAGGGTGGCGATCAGCTGCTGGTTGGTGTGCTGGAGCGTCTCAATGTCCACAATGCCCCGCTGGGACTCCCGGGCGGTCTCCACGGTGCCGATCCGCAGCATGTCGGCGTTCTGCCGCAGGAGCTGGTTGGTCATCTCCGTCACGGCGTTCTGGGCCGCCGTGGCCTGCCGGGAGTGCTCCAGGCCCAGGACCAGCACCATCTGGCTCTTCCACAGGGGGATGGTGTTCATGAGGGAGGACTGGATCTTCTCCACCATCAGCGTGTCGTTGTTCTGGAGCAGCCGGGTCTGGGGGGCCATCTGGATGGAGATGATCCGGGTCAGCTCCAGGTCGTGGAGCTTCTTCTCGAAGCGCTCGCACATCTGGCCCAGGTCGTTGTAGGCCTGGGCGTCCTCCTGGGCGCCGGTCTGCTGGGCCTTCTCCCGCAGGGCGGCCAGCTCCCCGGAGCGCACCTGCTCCAGCTTCTTCTGCCCCGCCAGGATATACATGGTCAGCTCCTTGTAGTACTGGAGATTCAGCTCATACATCCGGTCCAGCATGGCGGCGTCCTTCATCAGGGTCACCTTGTGCTGCTCCAGCTGCCGGGAGATCTGGTCCACGTTGGTCTCCACCTTGCTGTACTGGGCCTTCATGAGCTCCAGTCTGCCGCCGCTCTTTTTGGCCCGGCCGAAGAGGCCCTTTTTTTCCTCCTCCCGGCCGAAGCCCTTCAGCTCCACCACCAGCTGGCTGAGCGCCTTGCCCACTTCCCCCATGTCCTTGTTGCGGACGGAGGCCAGGGCGTCCTGGGAGAAGCCCGCCACATTCTTCTGGGCGGCGGCGCCGTACTGGAGGATCAGGCCGGAGTCCCGCAGGTCAATCTTCTGGACGAAGTCCGCCACCTGCTGCTTCTCCGCCTCGCTGAGCATGCTGTCGTCCAGCCGGGGGGCGGGGGTCCCCGTCTCCGGCGGGGCCGCCTGGGGAGCCGGGGCGGCGGGGGTCTCGGTATCCAGAGTCAGTGCGGGAATGTGTCGTTCTTCCATGGTGAATCCTCCGTTTCTCTCGGGTGTAAACAGTCTAAGAAGCTGTACCAATAGGTGACGGTATGCAGATTGGCAAGAAAAATTTTTGCCTGGCAAGGAAGAAACTCGCAGGAATCCTGACGGATTTCAAGGGTTTCTGACGCAGCCAGACGAAAAATTTTCCGTCAAGATGCGTGCCGGCGCCTATTGGTACAGCTTCTAAAGAGGCCCGCCGGAGTCCGCTCCGGCAGACCCGGACAGGCGGGGTACGTTCCTGCCGGTATTGTACCCCTTTTGACCGGGAGCGGTCAAGGCGCAATTCCAAGGGAAGCGTGTCCGATTGCGCATTTTATATGGCGGTTTCTGCGGGCCCTGTAGGGGCGGCTGTTAGCCGCCCGTCCTCCCGCAAGATCCGGATTTTCCTGTAGGGGCCGCCGCCCTCGGCGGTCTGTTCTCCCCGCAGCCTCCGGATTTTCCTCAGCCCTCCCACGAAAGACCGGATCTCCCTTTAGAGGGGCGGTTGATAACCGCCCCTGCATAAAAGCTCCTAGGGCTTGTTTGATAATCGGCGAAATGCCCAACAGCGAGAGATGTTTGCCAATCCAGGCAAATTTTCGCAGACGGGCTGTCGCCCGGCAAGAAAATTGAACGCGGAGCGGCGGAAAAAGATCCGTTGTTTGGGCGTTTTGGCATTTTTCAAACAGGGCCGAATCGGACACTCCCCTGGAAACCCGTCACCGGCGCTCCAGGTAGACCATCAGCACCGCCACGTCTGCGGGGGAGACGCCGGAGATCCGGGAGGCCTGCCCCAGGTCCAGGGGCCGGATGGCGTTCAGCTTCTCCCGGGCCTCCAGCCGGAGCCCCTGGATGGCGCTGTAGTCCAGGTCCGGCGGCAGGCGCCTCCGCTCCATTTTCCGCAGCGCCTCCACCTGCTTCTGCTGGCGCTGAATATAGCCCTCGTACTTCACGGAGATCTCCACCTGTTCCCGGACCGCCGGGGGCAGCTCCGGCCGGGTGGGATCGAAGGGGGCCAGGTCCTCGTAGTGCAGCTGGGGCCGCCGCAGCAGGGCGATCAGGGAACAGCCGTCCGCCGCGCCGGAGGTCCCCCGCCCGGTCAGAAAGGCCGACAGCGCCGGGGAGGGCGGCGTCCCCGTGTGGGTCAGCCGTTTGATCTCCGCCTCCACCTGGGCGTACTTCTCCTCCACCGCCCGCAGCCGGTCCCCGTCCACCAGGCCCAGTTCGTAGCCCCGGCGGGTCAGCCGCCGGTCGGCGTTGTCCTGGCGCAGCAGGAGCCGGTACTCGCTGCGGGAGGTCATGATGCGGTAGGGCTCCTCGGTCCCCTTGGTCACCAGGTCGTCAATGAGGGTCCCGATGTAGGACTCCGCCCGGGACAGCACGAAGGGCTCCTGTCCCCGGAGCTTCCGCACGGCGTTGACCCCGGCCGCGAAGCCCTGGACCGCCGCCTCCTCATACCCGGAGGACCCGTTGAACTGCCCCGCGCCGTAGAGGCCGGGAACGGCCTTTGTCTCCAGGGTGGGCTTCAGGGCCAGGGGGTCGATGCAGTCGTACTCAATGGCGTAGGCGGGCCGGGTCATCACCGCGCGCCGCAGGCCCGGCACACTGTGGAGCATTTGGATCTGCACATCCTCCGGCATGGAGGAGGAGAAGCCCTGGATGTACAGCTCCTCCGTGTCCAGCCCCATGGGCTCCACGAAGAGCTGGTGCCGGAGCTTGTCCGGAAAGCGGACGATCTTGGTCTCAAAGGAGGGACAGTACCGGGGCCCCACGCCCTCGATGAGGCCGGAGTACATGGGGGCCCGGTGCAGGTTCTCCTGGATGATGCGCTTGGTCTCCTCCGTGGTCCAGGTGAGCCAGCAGACGGCCCGGTTCTCCGGGGGGGTCTCCGTGCTGTAGGAGAAGGGCACCGGCGTCTCGTCCCCCGGCTGGAGCTCCATCTCGTCAAAGTCCACGGTCCGGGCGTTGACCCGGGGAGGCGTGCCGGTCTTGAACCGCCGCAGGGGCAGGCCCAGCTTTTTCAGGGAGTCCGTCAGGCGGACGGCGGCGTGCATCCCGTCGGGTCCGGAGTCCTCCACCCACTCCCCCACAATGGTGCGCCCGGTGAGGTAGGTGCCCGTGGCCAGAATCACGGCCCTGGCCTGAAAGACCGCCCCGGTGGCCAGGACTACGGAGAACGGGGCGCCGTGTCCGGCGCGGATCTCCGTGACCTCCCCCTGGCGGACGGCCAGGTGTTCCTGCCGTTCCAGGGCGTGCTTCATGTAGGCCTGATAGCGCCGCCGGTCCGCCTGGGCCCGGAGGGACCACACGGCGGGGCCCTTGCCCTTGTTCAGCAGGCGGTACTGGATGCAGCAGGCGTCTGCTGCCCGCGCCATCTCTCCCCCCAGGGCGTCCAGCTCCCGGACCAGGTGGCCCTTTCCGGTGCCGCCGACGGCGGGGTTGCAGGGCATGTTGCCCACGGCGTCCAGGTTGATCGTGAAAACGATGGTGTCCGCCCCCAGGCGGGCGGCGGACAGGGCGGCTTCAATGCCGGCGTGGCCGGCGCCGATGACGGCAATGTCGCAGGTTCCTGCGTGGAATTCTTGCATAAGAGGCTCCTTTGAGGTCCCCTGACGGGGGAGTGGGTGGTCCGGCCTGCGGCCGGGAGCGAGGGCTTTGGCCGCGGGCCGGCCTACCCGGCCTCCCCCCTGCAAAGGGTCACCACCGCCACCTCCGGACGGTTCAGCACCCGGAACGTCCTTCCGGAATTCCCCAGTCCCCTGGTGACAAAGAGCCGCGACCCATGGGCCTCATAGAGCCCTGCGGTATAGGAGGGAAAGAACGTCCGGTCTGTGGAGACCAGCCCGTCCGTAAAGGGCAGCCGCACCAGGCCGCCATGGCCGTGGCCGGAAATCACCAGATCCGCCCCCAGCAGGCTGTACTGCTTCGGGAAATGGTCGTTCCGGTGGGCCAGGAGCATCCAGAAGGAATCTCCGTATGCCCCCGTCACCTCTTCCGCCAGCTGCTCCGGGGTCTTCTGATCCGCGTAGCCGTTGGGATCGTCAATGCCCGCCAGAATCACCGTCTCCCCGCCGCGCTCCAGGGGCAGGAACTGGTTGGACAGCACCGTGACGCCGTGGGAGGTCAAAACCTCCTTCCAGTAGGGCACATCTCCGATGGCCCACTCGTGGTTTCCCGTGACATAGTAGGTGGGCGCGATGGCGCTGAGCCCCTCCGCCGTCTGGGCCGCATAGTCCGCCGGGATCGGGTGAAAGCAGTCCATCAGGTCCCCCACCAGGACGATCATGTCCGGTGACTGCTCCCGCACGGTGTCAAAGAGATCCGCGTTCCCCTCCCCGAACCGGGCGGTGTGAAGGTCCCCCAGCACCACGATCCGGAAGCCGTCGAAGGCCTCCGGCAGGTTGGGAAACACCGGGGAACAGGCGGTGACCTGCAGGGAGGTATTGCCCCACCAGACATAGAGGACGGCCAGCGCCGTCAGAAGCAGCAGAGAACATACCGCCCGCAGCGGGCGGCGCTTTTTATGAGATGCCATAGGAGACTCTCGCTTTCTTCAATAAGATGCGTGAAATGCGCCGGGGATGCCATGGAATCCGGCGCGGTGTTCCTCATTATAGCACAGACAGGCCGCTGTGACGAGAGAAAAAATGCACAAACCGAGAAAAAACTCCGGCGGCTGCCGGGCGGCGCGGAGGAGAAATCTTACCAAACTTTTCTGAGCGGACGGAAAGAATTTTGTCGGAAACGTAAAAAGTTGTTTGGTTTACGTAAAAGAAAAAAACGCCGCTTGAAAAAACGACGTCATGTGCTAAAATAAGAGAAATAAATCCAACGCAAGGAGAGAGAACGATGGAAAATCTGTTTTGGATCGGCTTTGCCGGGGCCATTGTGGCGGGACTCTTCGCCATCACCCAGGCCAAGCGGGTCATGACCTACTCCGAGGGCACCGAGCGGATGCAGAAGATCGCGGCGTCCATCCGGGCCGGCGCCAACGCCTACTTGAAGCAGCAGTATACCACGGTGTTTAAGGTCTTCGTGGTGGTGTTCATCGCCCTGCTGGCAATCGCCTTTGCCTCCAAGGGCAGGATGCTGTCGGTGTACACGCCCTTCGCCTTTGTCACCGGCGGCGTGTTCTCTATGCTGGCGGGCTTCATCGGCATGAAGATCGCCACCAGCTCCAACGCCCGGACGGCCCAGGCGGCCTCCGAGAGCCTGAACAAGGGCCTGCGGGTGGCCTTCTCCTCCGGCTCCGTCATGGGCTTCACCGTGGTGGGCCTGGGGATGCTGGACATCACCCTGTGGTACTACCTTCTCCGCTTCGCCTTCGGCGTCAGCGACCCGGTGACCCTGGGCAACATCATGGTGATGAACGGCATGGGCGCTTCCTTCATGGCCCTCTTCGCCCGGGTGGGCGGCGGCATCTACACCAAGGCCGCCGACGTGGGCGCGGACCTGGTGGGCAAGGTGGAGGCCGGCATCCCCGAGGACGACCCCCGGAACCCCGCCACCATCGCCGACAATGTGGGCGACAACGTGGGCGACGTGGCCGGTATGGGCGCGGACCTCTATGAGTCCTACGTGGGCTCCATTCTGGCCACCTTTGCCCTGGGCGCGGTGGGCGGCTACGGCTGGGGCGGCATGCTGCTGCCCATGGCCCTGGCGGTCTGCGGCATCCTGTGCTCCATTCTGGGCTCCTTCCTGGTGAAGACAAAGGAGGACGCCACCCAGGAGTCCCTGCTGAAGAGCCTGCGCACCGGCACCTATACCGCGGCCGTCCTGGCGGCGGTGCTGGCGGCGCCGCTGACGTACTTCATCATCGGCAGCTGGGGCGTGTACATCGCCATTCTCTGCGGCCTCATCGGCGGCTGCGCCATCGGCTACTTCACCGAGTACTATACCTCCGACACCTACAAGCCCACCCAGGAGCTGGCGGCGGCCTCCGAGACCGGCGCGGCCACCATCATCATCGGCGGCATCTCCCTGGGACTCAAGTCCACCCTGACCTCCATCCTGATCGTGGCGGCGGCGGTGCTGGTGAGCTACTTCGCCGCCGGCGGCTCCGTGCAGATCGTGGACGGCAGCGGCGCCTTTACGGCGGCGTTCAACCGGGGTCTGTACGGCATCGGCATCGCCGGTGTGGGCATGCTCTCCACCCTGGGCATCACCCTGGCCACCGACGCCTACGGCCCCGTGGCGGACAACGCCGGCGGCATCGCCGAGATGAGCGGCCTGCCGGAGAGCGTCCGGGACCGCACCGACGCCCTGGACTCCCTGGGCAACACCACCGCCGCCACCGGAAAGGGCTTCGCCATCGGCTCCGCCTCCCTGACGGCCCTGGCTCTGCTGGTGAGCTATGTGAACATCGTCCAGGACAACACCACGGAGACCCTGAACTTCACCCTCACCAGCCCCACGGTGCTGGTGGGCATGTTCATCGGCGCCATGCTGACCTTCGTCTTCTCCGCCTTCACCATGAGCGCGGTGCAGAAGGCGGCCCAGTCCATCGTGGTGGAGGTCCGCCGCCAGTTCCGGGAGATCCCCGGCATCATGGACTACAAGACGGACCCGGACTACGCCTCCTGCGTGTCCCTGTGTACCAAGGGCGCCCTCCACGAGATGGTGGCCCCCGCCCTGCTGGCTATCATTGTGCCCATCGTCACCGGCCTGATCCTGGGCCCCACGGGCGTTGTGGGACTGCTGGGCGGCGTGTCCGTCACCGGCTTTGCCATGGCGGTGTTCATGTCCAACGCCGGCGGCGCCTGGGACAA
>JAAWIL010000051.1 GCA_022796315.1 Oscillibacter sp.
TCGGTTGTGAATACAGGTTCTTAGAGCCTGTTTAATATCTCGACGTGTATGGATTGGCGAGTGGATTTTTTGCCCTGCAAGGCAAAAATCCGCAGGCATTCTGACGGATGGCAAGGATTTTTAACGCAGTCAGGGCGGAAAATACGCCGCCAAGACATGCGCGGGGAGATTTTAAACAGGCTCTTACAGATCCTGATCCTGCTGGGCCAGGATGTACATCATCATATGGTCCAGGATCATGTGGACGTCCTCCACAATCTGCATGTTGTCAATTCCCACGTGGATCACATGCCGGGCCTCACGCAGGAGCTTCCCGCCGTCATAGCCCACCAGGGCTGCGGTGACCGCGCCATGCTCCTTGGCGTAGCGGATGGCCCGGACCACGTTCTCAGAGTTTCCGCTGCCGGAGATGCCGATCACCAGGTCGCCCTCCCGGAGCTTGGCCTGGAGGGGGTAGACGAAGACATCCTCATAGCTGAGATCGTTGGCGATAGCCAGCAGCAGCGGCATGTTGTCGTTGAGGCACTCCATGTCATACTTCACGCTCTGCCCCAGGCTCACGCCCTTGCAGAAGTCGCAGACATAGTGGGAGGCGGTGGCGCCGCTGCCGCCGTTGCCACAGATGAAGATCCGCTTCCGCCCCTTCCGCGCCGCCTCCATGAGATTCATCAGCTCGCTCACCGCCCCCAGATCCAGCTGGTCCAGGATGCGCTTCTCCTGCTCCAGATAGTCCCGAAGCTGCTTTTCATAATTCATAACTGGTTTCCTCCTGTTTCCGCAAACATGGTTCCGTAAGACCGCAGCCGCTCACACACCTGGGGCACGGTGGCCGTCCCGGTGACGCCCAGCTGCTGGATGGTGATGGAGGACACGCAGCAGCCCAGCGCCGCCGCCTCCTCCGGGGTCAGGCCCAGGGTCAGCCCCAGCACGATGCCGGCGGTGGAGGCGTCCCCCGCGCCCACAATGTCAATGGGCCCTGTGACGGGAAAGGCGGGCACTTGTGCCGTCCCCTCCTCCCGCAGCACCAGCATCCCCCGCTCCCCGCGGGTGACGAAGAAGGTGTTGCCCGTCTGCCGCCGCAGCCGCTCCGCCGCCCGCTCCAGGATCTCCGGGTCCTCGCTGCCGCTGTCCGGCGTGCCGGCCGTCAGCTCCAGATGGTTGCACTTGACAATCATATCCCGGAACTCCCGGGAAAAGGCCCTGGAGTCCACATAAAAGAGCTTCTCCGGGTGCCGCCGGGCCAGGCGGCTGACCTCCCCCCGGACCGTATCCGTGAGGACCCCCAGGTTCCGCTGGCAGAACTGGTCGATCAGGATCACCGCGTCCGCCTCCGGCAGCCGGGCCTCCAGATTCTCCAGCAGGCGGGCCTGGAGATCCTGGGGCGGCGGGGTGAAGTTCCGGAAATCCAGGCGGTTCATCTCCGCCCAGGTTCCGTCCGGCTGGAGGCGCATGGGCTTGGTGTAGACGGCGGTACACACCTCCGGGGAGCGCACCATGGAGGCGGTGTCCGCCCCCACGGCCTCCAGGCACCGCCGGAGCTCAAAGCCCTCGCCGTCCTCCCCCATGAGCCCGATGGAGATCACCTGGGCCCCCAGGGCCCGGAGGTTGTTGGTGATGGTGCCGCCGGACCCGGCGTACATCCGCTTCTCGTGGACCTGGTAGGCCGTCAGCCCCGTCTCCACGGAGGGTTCGTCCCGGCTGGGGTCGATGTAGAGGTACTTGTCCAGGGTGTAGTCCCCGAACACGATCATCCGGGCCTCCGCCGCGCGGCTCAGCGCCTGAAGAATGGGCCGGACGTTCATTCCGTGCCCCGCTTCCAGTCGGCATAAAAGGCCGCCTCCGCCAGGTTCGGCAGCGTGCGGTTGTGCTCGCCCTGGATGTAGTGGCTCTCGCCGCCGTCCGCCACCGTCCGGGCCAGGATGGTCTTCCAGGGCCGGAAGTAGTAGCGGGGATCGGTCTTGGGCGGGGCCTCCTGGTAGCCGCCGCTGCCGTCAATGGGCTGGAGATCAAAGACCGCCGTGTGGAAATGGCGGATCTCCCGCCCCTCCTGCGCCGCCACGTTCCGGGCCATGGCCAGGGCCTTCAGGTAGACCTCCGGGCCGGCCACGGCGGAGCCGAAGTTCAGGAACACGCCGTGCTCCAGGTTCAGAACGCTCTGGGCGTAGATCAAAAAGTCCGTATAGGAGCAGGCCCCCATGGCCGCGCCGTCGCAGTTGGGGTGCTCGTGGATGATGTCGTTGCCGATGCCCACGTGGACCGTCACCGGCACCCCCAGGTGGTAGCCCATGGCCAGCACGCTGGAGTCCCGGTAGGGGAGTTTTTCCTCCCAGATGTAGCGGCCCAGGGCCTCGCCCCAGCCGATGCCGTCCTTCGCCCCCTGGACGATGATGTCGTTGATGCGCCCCGTCTCCTCCCAGAGGCCGAACTGGCCCTCCCGGATGTACTTGGCCACGCTCTCACAGGTGTGGCCCATCAGGGCGAACTCGAAGTCGTGGATGGACCCGGCGCCGTTGGTGGCGAAGTGGTTCACCAGCCCCCGCTCCATCAGTTCAATCATATAGGCGGCGTTCCCCGTGCGGATCACGTGGGCGCCGTACATCAGCAGAACCGTGGCGTCATAGGTCCTGCGGGCCTCCACCATGGCCTGGCCCAGCACCGGCAGGGCCGGGTGGGTAAACGATGGGGGCGGCAGAACCGTGTCCACCAGAACGTCCCCCAGGTCCACGTCATGGACCCGCTGCTCCAGGGGCAGCAGGCGCAGCTTCGTGCGGTCAAACTGTGGATACGGCATAACAATCCCTCCTGATCGCTTCCAGAATGGCGGTTCCCTCCCGGAAATCCGGGATGATGGCGTTGGCCCCGGCCTCCACCAGCCGGCGGCGCTTCCATTCATTGATCCCCTGACGGGTCTCCTCGTTGGTAGCCGCGCCGACGGCCAGACCGCCCAGCCGGGCCACCAGCTCCACCTCCACGTAGCCGTCTCCGAAGGAGACCAGCTGTTTGGGCAGGATGTGCTCCCGCTCCAGCATGTCCCGGATCACCAGCTCCTTGGAGCAGTCCGTCATGCCGTCGTGGGCCCCGTGGATGCCGCCGGCAAAGAGGCCCTCCAGGCCCAGCAGGCGTGCCTCCCGCAGCACGTCCTCCTCGTCGGTGCCGCTGGCGAGATAGCAGCGGATGCCGCTCTCCCGCAGCAGGGCCAGGAACGCCCCCGCCCCAGGCACCAGATAGTCCTCCGGCTTGGCCCGGCCCTGGGCCAGGGCCTCCTTCCGGCTGTGAATCCGCTCCTCCAGCCGCCGCAGGTACTCCCGTTTGTAGGTCAGGGGGTCCCGGGCGGGTCCGCCCCGCTTTTGGACCTCCTCGTCCAGCCGGATGCACTGGAAGATGGTCTGCTTGCCGGTGAGGGTGTCCACAAAGTCCCGCACGCAGGTCTCCGCGGCCTCCGGGTCCTCCCCCGGGGCCGCCGCCTGGAGCACCTCGGTGAAGTAGGGGATCATGATCCCCTGCCAGCCCTCCCGGATCAGGCTGATGGTGCCGTCAAAGTCAAAGAGTGCGCAGCGGAGGTCAAAGCCCTGCCAGGGGCGGATGATCTCCACCCCGGACGGCGTCTGTTCCATGGTCTCGCCTCCTCAGTCGGTCTTCAGGGCGGAGTCAAAGGCCACCGCGGAGGGCGCGTAATCCGTGCGCCGGGTGAACTCCCAGGCCTCCTGGGCGCCGTACATCCGCTCCATGCCGGAGTCCTCCCATTCCACGGAGAGGGGACCCTGGTAGTTCATGGCGTTCAGCTCCCGGATGATGCCGTCGAAGTCCACATTGCCGTGGCCCAGGGACACGAAGTTCCAGCCCCGGCGCAGGTCGCCGAACTCGATGTGGCTGCCCAGAATGCCGGACCGGCCGTCCAGGCGGATCTTCACATCCTTCATGTGGACATGGTAGATCCGGTCCGCGAAGTCCCGCAGGAACAGGCACGGGTCCACCCCCTGCCACGCCAGGTGGGAGGGGTCGAAGTTGATGCCCAGGGTGGGCCGGCGGTCAAAGGTCTCCAGCAGCTTCTGGGTGCTGTAGTAGTCAAAGGCGATCTCCGTGGGATGGACCTCCAGGGCGAACTTCACGCCGCACTGGTCAAAGACGTCAAAAATGGGGCTCCACAGCTCCTTGACCTGCGCGAAGCCGTCGTCCACCATCTGCTGGGAGGTCTGGGGGAAGGAGTACCAATAGGGCCAGATGGGAGAGCCGGTGAAGCCCGTGACCACCTTGGCCCCGATCTTCTGGGCCGCCCGGGCCACGGCCTTCATCTCCTCCACGCCCCACCGGCGGATCTCCTCCGGCTTCCCGGAGAGGCGGGCGGGGGCGAAGTTGTCCAGACGGGGGTCCCACCGGTCCCCCACGCACTGCCCCGCCAGATGGGCCCCCAGGGCCCAGACCTTCAGGCTGTTCTTCTCCAGGGCGTCCCGGATGCCCTTCTCATAGGCCGCGTCCTCCAGGAAGCGGTGGGCGTCCAGGTGGGTGTGGCAGGCGATTTCCAGGCCGTCGTAGCCGATGCCGCTCATGATGCGGCAGACCTCCTCAAAGGGCAGGTCGCCGTACTGTCCCGTGGTAATGGTAATCGGTCTCATGGCACTTCCTCCTCGTTACTCTACAAGTTCCGCGTGTCCGCTCTCGCAGGAGCGCTGGTTGGCAAAGATCACCTTCATGGCGTGCAGGGCGCTCTCGCCGCTGATGGCGGGCGGGCAGCCGGCGGTCACCGCCTCGGCAAAGGCGTCGATCACCCCTGTGGTGGTCCTTCCGCCGGAGGTCTGGTCCTTGTTGCTGGTGAGCTGGTCCAGGGCATAGGGCACCACGGTGCCGTCCTTCCTCTCCAGGATCAGGGAGTACTGGGGATCGTCGTACATCCGGAGCACGCCCCCCTGGCAGTAGATCTTGGTGGAGTTGTCCTCGGCGCCGTAGTTGGTCCAGCTGACGTGCATGGTGCCCACCGCCCCGTTCTCCAGGGTGTAGAGGGCGATGGCGTTGTCGTCCACGTCCACCAGCCGCCCGTCCGGGTAGCGTTTGTCCATGGTGGAGAGCGTCGCCATGGTCTTGACAATCTTCTTGCCCGTGAGGTAGTACAGAAGATCCGTCTTGTGGACCCCCAGGTCCGCCATGACGCCGAACTGGGCCGCCCGCTTGTCAAAGAACCAGGAGTTCGCCTTGCCGGTCCAGCCCTCGGGGCCGGGGTGGGAGAAATGGGTCTCAAAGGTCAGGATCTCCCCCAGCTCCCCGCTCCGCAGAATCTCCCGGGCCTTCACATGGGCCTTGGCCAGGCGCTGGTTCAGGGCGATCATCAGGATCTTCCCGGTTCTGCGCGCGGTCTCCACCATGGCCTCGCACTCCTCCAGAGTCACAGCCATGGGCTTTTCGCACAGAACGTGCTTCCCGGCCTCCATGGCCTGGATGGCAATGGAGGCGTGGGAGCTGTTGGAGGTGCAGACGCTGACGGCGTCGATGCCGCTGTCCAGCAGCGCCTCCACGGAGTCATAGACCTGGCCGCCGTACTGCCGGGCCAGGGCCTCCGCCTTCTCCGGGGTGTGGTTATAGTAGCCTGCCAAAAGGCAGTGGGGATTCTCGTGGAACTCCGGCGCGTGCCGGACCTCCGCGATCTTTCCGCAGCCGATGATGCCGACTTTCATAGGGTTCTCCTTTCCGCCGGGTGACCCGGCGTGGTGTGATTCAGCGGCGCTTGTTCTGGAAGTTCTGCATCAGAACCGCCAGGACGATGATGGCCGCGCTGATGGCGCCGTTCAGGTAGGAGGACACGTTGGCGGCGGTGAGGATGTTGCTGATGATCTTGAACATCAAAACGCCCAGGAAGGTGCCCATGATCTTGCCCCGGCCGCCGCTCATGGAGGTGCCGCCGATGGCCACGCCGGCAATGGCGTCCATCTCCCAGCCCATGGCCGCGGAGGCCGCCGCCACCGCCGTCATGCGGGAGGCGTAGATCAGGCTGGCGATGCCGCACATGGCGCCGGTAATCATGTACGCCGCCGTCTTCACGCCGTCCACGTTGATGCCGGAGAGGCGGGCGGACTTCTCGTTGCTGCCCACGGCAAAGATGTGCTTGCCCAGCTTCGTCTTCTTCATAACGATGTCAAAGAGGATCACCGCCGCGATGAAGATGATCATCAGGTAGGGGATCTTGAAGCTGCCCAGCTCCAGGCCGCCCACCGCCAGCTGGCGGAAGCGGTCATAGATGGCCTTGTCCACCGTGAAGGGTCCTCCCGCGCCGTAGTAGTTGACAACGGCCCGGCAGGCGCTCATGGTGGCCAGGGTCGCCACCATGGCGGGCATGCCGCCCTTGGTGACCAGCAGGCCGTTGACGCACCCCAGGACCAGACCGAAGGCGATGCAGAACAGAAGCATCACGAAAATGCTGCCGGTCTTGTTCAGCACCAGGATGCCGAAGCCGCCGATGATGGCCACCTGGGAGCCCACGGAGATATCAATCAGGCCGGCGCCGATGACCATGGTCATGCCCATGGAGATCAGGCCGATCATGCTGCCCTGGACAAAGAGGTTGGAGATATTGCTCCAGGTAAAGAAGTTCTTGTTGACGCAGGCGCCGATGATCACCAGCAGGATGAAGGACAGCACAAAGCTGTACTCTCTGGTCAGCGCCCGGCCCAGGGTTTTCGCGGTGTCCGCACTCAGTCGTTTTTCCATCTTACAGCCCCTCCAAATTCGCGCCTGTGGAATAGTACATGATGTTTTTCTCTGTCAGATCCTCCCGGCTCAGCCGGGCGTTGCACATGCCCTTGTACAGCACGATGCACGAGTCCGCCACATTGCGGATCTCCGGGAACTCCGCGCTGAACACAATGACCGCCTTGCCGGCCTCCGCCAGGCGGAGGATCAGCCGGTAGATCTCGAATTTGGTGCCCACGTCGATGCCTTGGGTGGGATTATCCAGCAGCAGAATATCGGCGTCGGTCTCCAGCCACTTGCCCAGAATCACCTTCTGCTGGTTGCCGCCGGAGAGGGAGGTGATGGGGTTGCGGGGACTGCCCACCTTGATGGCCATGGCCTTCTGCTGGCGGGCGAAGCGCTCCGCCTCCGCCCTGGCGCTGATGAAGGGCGTCTTGGCCCGGGCGTTGAGATAGCCCATGGACAGGTTATCCTGCACCGACAGGTCGTTGTGAATGCCCCGCTCCGGCCGCATCCGGGGCACCATGCCCACCTTGTGGCGCATGAAGCGGCGCACAGAGCGGTCCCCGGCCCGGTTGGGCATCACGGCGCCCTCCACCACCATCTCGCCGGTGAAGGACTCCACGCCGAACAGCACGTCGGCCAGGGTGTCCCGTCCGGAGCCCTGGAGGCCGGTGACCGCCAGGATCTCCCCTTGATGCAGGTCAAAGGTGATGTCCTTCAGAATGCCGCTGGAGAGATTCTTCACCGACAGGCGGACCTCCTCCGTGGCGCGGCTCACGTGGTTTTCAAACTCGCTGGCATGGAGATTGTGGCCGATCATCATCTCCGTGACCTGCTCTTCGTTGATGTCGGCGAAGTTCCCGTGGGCCACCAGCTTTCCGTCGCAGAGGATATAGTACACATCGCAGATCTCAAAGAGCTCCGGCATCTTGTGGGAGATGTAGATAAAACTGACGCCCTCGCTCTTGAGCTGCCGCATGATCTCAAACAAATTCTCAATTTCCGCCGTGGCCAGGGCCGTGGAGGGCTCATCCATGATGATGAGCTCCGACCGGAACAGCAGCGCCCGCCCGATCTCCACCATCTGCTTCTCCGCCGCGGAGAGGGTGTCCACAATGGCCTCGGGGTCGATGTTCACCTTCATGCGCCGGAAGACCTCCGCGCACTTGGCCGTCATGGCCGCCCGGTCTAAAAACACTTTGCTTTTGGAGAGCTCGTCTCCCAGGAACATATTCTCGTAAACCCGCAGGTCATTGCACAGGTTCAGCTCCTGGTGAATGAAGCGGATGCCGCAGGCGTTGGCCGTCCGGACTCCCTTCATCACCGTCTCCTGCCCGTTGACCAGAATCTTGCCGGAAACGGGCGTGTAGACACCGGCAAGCACGTTCATCAGTGTGGATTTTCCGGCGCCGTTCTCCCCCAGCAGGCCCAGGATCTGTCCGGGCTCCACCGTGAGATCGACATGGTCCACCGCGCGGACCGGGCCGAACTCCATCACAATCTTGTTCATCTCTAAGCGCATGGCAAGATTCCTTTCCTCATGTGCCGCCCCGCACCGCCCAAGGCGGCCCGGGAGGGCGCGAACACCGGTTCACGGCCTCCCCTCCGGCGGTCAAGTGCGGACGGGGGCGGCTGACTTTCAGCCGGCCCCCGTCCAGTCATGATGCAAACAGTTGCTGCGGAATTAGAAATTGCCGATGGAGTAACGGACCTCATACTCGGAGCTGGCCCGGTACTGATCGAAGTCATAGTGGGCCTCGCCGGCGTTGCCGATGGAGAAGGAGGGGATCAGATAGATGCCGTTCTCCTCCAGGGCGGTGCCGCTGAAGGGCAGACCCATGGCGGACTCCACGGTGAAGTCCACGCACTCACGGATGAAGGAGGGCGCGAAGAACCAGGTGATGAACTTCACGTCCAGGGAGCTGTTCTCAAACTTCTGCATGGTGTCCTCACGGCCGCCCACGGAGGTGATCAGCTTCACATTCAGCGTGGCGCTGCCGCTGTAGGCCTCCAGGGCGTTCATCAGGCCGTCCACGATCTCGTCGTCATGGGTGACGATGAGGTCCAGGGACTCGATCTCCTCATTGGTGTGGGCGTTGAGCCA
Organism: Oscillibacter sp.; assembly: GCA_022796315.1. Lineage (GTDB taxonomy): Bacteria > Bacillota > Clostridia > Oscillospirales > Oscillospiraceae > Oscillibacter. The sequence continues at coordinate 8,786 of JAAWIL010000051.1, forward strand.
GTTCTCCATCTGCTCCTGGGCCTTCTCGGTGGACCAGTCGGTGACGAACGTCTCGTTGATCTGGTTGAACTTCGCGGCGTCGATGACCTCGTCCATACCGCCGGAGCGCTGAGAGGTCACGGTGGAGCTGTCGCCCACGAAGCGCAGGTAGTTCACCTTCTCGCTGTCGGCGAAGTAAGTCGTCAGGTACTCGCCCATCTCGCGGCCGATGCTGAAGTTGTCGCCCATCATCTGGCCTTCCAGGCCGTCGAAGTTCTCAATGAGGCGGTCGTAAACCACCAGCTTGATGCCGGCGTCCACCACGGTCTGGGCGGCGGAGCGCAGGGCCTCGCCCTCGGTGGGCCACAGCATGATGGCGTCGATGTCGCCGGCGGCGATCAGGTTCTCGATCTCGGTGATCTGGTCGGCGGCCTCGCCGCAGGACTTGACCACCACTTCCAGGTTGTCATACTGCTCCATGACGGCCTCGGCCTGCATCTCGGCATGGCGGACAGACTCGCCGGTAAAGCCGTGGTCGCCGGAGAGAATCACGAGACCGACCTTGTAGGACTCGCCGGCGCCGCCGCCGTCACCGGTGCCGGCATCGCCGTCGTCGGCGGGCGCGGGGTCATTGCCGCCGCCGCAGGCCGCCAGGGTCAGCACCATCGCGAGAGACAGTGCCAGCGCAAGAAACTTCTTCTTCATAAATCATCCTCCTCAAAATATGTGTGGATACCTTCTATTTTTCGGCCGCAGAACGGCCGGAAAATACAGAATCTCCCTCCCCCGCGGCCAGCGGGCAGGTGGACTCCCGCACGGCAAAGCCATGGGGCAGAATCACATTCCGGTTCTCCGGCACGCCGGAGCTGATAATCCCGTCGAGCATCTCGATGGCCGCGCGGCCCAGGTCGGCGCAGGGCTGCACCATGGTGGTCAGGTAGGGATGGATCATCTTGGTGTAGATCACATCGTCAAAGCCCACCACGGACACGTCCTCCGGCACGGAGAGCCCAAGCTCTCCCGCCGCCACCACCGCCGCCATGGCGATGGAATCCCCGATGCAGAACAGGGCGTTGGGCGGGTCCTCCTGGGAGAGGATCGTCCGGGCCGCGTCCAGACTGCTCATGTATGTATAGCTCGCGTCGGAGCGGACCACGTACCGCTCCTCCAGGGGAATTCCGGCGTCCGCCAGAGCGTCCTGATACCCCCGCATCCGCTGGAGGGTGGACATAACCCGGTTGTCGGCGCTGATGGTGCCCACCTTCCGCCGGCCCAGGCCCACCAGATAGCTGGTGGCCTCGTACCCCGCCCGGTAGTTGTCCACGGAGACGTGGGCCGTGTCGCAGGGGGCGGCGTACTCGCAGCACTGGACAACGGGGAAGCGGTCGCTGTACTGCTGGAGCCACCGGGCGTCCCGGTCGATCTGCAGCAGGATGGCCCCGTCGGCCCGGTTGCGGTCAATGGCCTCGCTCAGCAGCGCCTCCAGGTCCCGTCCCTCCGTTTTGCAGAGAAAGAGGCTGTACTCCAGTCCCCGGGCGCCCTCGTTGATGCCGTCGAAAACGCTGGCGTAATATGGGTTTGTAATATTGGGCGTCAGCACCAGCACCGTCCGGCTCTCGTTGCGCCTGAGATTCCGCGCCTGCTGGTTTGGCACATAGGCCAGCCGCGCGATGGTCTCCCGCACCACCTGGGCCGTGGACTCCGCCACCAGCGGAGAGTGGTTCATCACCCGGGAAACCGTGGCGGCAGAGACCCCCGCCGCCTTGGCAACTTCCGCGATTGTGACCATATGTTTCGTTCCTTTATTTACTTTTTACCATAATAGCAGATGATTGTAATCCATTTCAATATGCAAATTACACATAAATCATTTTCATTTTCGGAAATATCTACAAATCCTCCTGCTCCCCTCCTCCGCAAACGATTGCAAAGTGACATCCCTTGACGGGTGTGTTATGATGGGAGGGAAAAACCGCCGCCCCTCCGCTCCCGGGAGGCGCGGCACAGGGAGGCAGCACTATGAAACACACATCTGAGGCCTGTTATCTGGCCATTGAGATCGGCGGCACCAAGCAGCAGGCCGCCGTGGGAACCGCCGGCGGAACCATCCTGGACCGCCGGCAGGTGAAGCTGGCGGAGAACACCAACGCCGCCGGCATCCTCCGCTGGATTCGGTCCGCCGGCGGGGAGCTTCGGGAGTCCTGGGACATCCGGGGCATCGGCGTGGGCTTCGGAGGGCCCATTGACCCGGCCTCCGGGGTGATTGTCCAGTCCATGCAGGTGGAGGGCTGGGAGAACTTCTCCCTGCGCTCCTGGTTTCAGGATACCTTCCGCCTGCCCGCCGTGGTCCGCAACGACACGGTGACCGGCGGCATCGGGGAGCTGCACTGCGGCGCGGGCCGGGGCAGCCGCCGCTTCTTCTACACCAACATCGGCACCGGCATCGGCGGCGGGCTCTACTGGCCCGGCGGATTCGGGGCCAGCTCCCTGGGGTACGCCTGGGTGCCGGACTGGACCGCCTCCGACCCCGGCGCGGCTACCCGGCTGGAGTTCCTCTGTGCCGGGCCCTTCATCGAGAGGCGGCTGAACACCCCGGGCTACGTGCCCGGAGACTCCCGGCTGGCCGCTCTGCCCGGACCCCTCACCTGCCGGGATCTGGGCCGGGGGGCGGAAGACGGCGACCCCTTCTGCTGCGCCGAGCTGGACCGGGTGGCCCGGACCTTCTCCCTGGGGCTGGCGGACGTGCTGGCCCTGGCCTTCCCGGAGCGGATCGTGGTGGGCGGCGGCGTGGCCAAGATGGGCGACGTGCTGTTTTCCCGCCTGCGGAAGTTCACGGAGGAGGCCGCCTTTGTGGCGGACGCGGGGCGGTTTCAGATTCTCCCCAGCCAGCTGATGGACGACGCGGTGCTGGTGGGCGCGCTGCTGCTGGCCGGCCGGCCGGAGCTCCTCCAGGATCTCTGAGAGCCTGTTTAATATCTCGACGTGTATGGATTGGCGAGTGGATTTTTTGCCCTGCAAGGCAAAAATCCGCAGGCATCCTGACGGATGGCAAGGA
>JAAWIL010000052.1 GCA_022796315.1 Oscillibacter sp.
GCCGCCGCAATCCTGGCGGATTGCAAGGGTTTTTAACGAAGTCTGGACGGAAAATACGCCGCCAAGACGTGTGCGGGGAGATTCTAAACAGGCTCTCAGAGCTGACGAATCAAATTTACCATCTCGATTGCGCCGACAGCGCAGTCATAGCCCTTGTTTCCGGCTTTTGTCCCGGCCCGCTCAATCGCCTGCTCAATATTTTCTGTGGTGAGGACTCCGAACATCACCGGAACGCCGCTTTCCAGAGAAACGGCGGCAATGCCCTTGGATACCTCATTGCAGACATAATCGTAATGGCTGGTAGAGCCCCGGATCACGGCTCCCAGGCAGATCACAGCGTCGTAGTTTCCGCTCTTGGCCATCTTGGACGCAGCCAGCGGGATTTCAAACGCGCCGGGGACCCACGCGACATGAATGTCCTCCTCGCGCACAGCATGCCGCGTCAAGCCGTCCAACGCCCCGTCCAGCAGCTTGGACGTAATGAACTCATTGAACCGCGCGGCCACGATGCCGATCTTGACCGCATTTGCTACCAGGTTTCCCTCAAATATTTTCACGATACTCTCCCTCTCTTTCATAGGTCAGCATGTGTCCCATGCGTGTCTGTTTTGTTTTCAGATAGAACAGGTCGTAGGGGGTGGGCTTCATTTGAATGGGGACGCGCTGTGTAATTTTCAGGCCAAACTCTGAGAGCTGATAGACCTTATCCGGGTTGTTCGTCAGCAGCCGCATACTCTTTACGCCCAGTTCCCGTAGAATCTGCGCACCAATATAATACTCCCGCTCGTCGCCGGCAAAGCCCAGCTCCAGATTTGCCTCCAACGTATCCATTCCCCGCTCCTGAAGCGCATAGGCCCGCAGCTTGTTCATCAGGCCGATCCCGCGCCCCTCCTGGCGCATATAGAGCAAAACCCCCCGGCCTTCTTTCTCAATTTGGGTCAGAGCGGAGGCAAGCTGTTCGCCGCAGTCACAGCGGAGGGAGCCGAAAGTGTCCCCGGTCAGACATTCGGAATGGACGCGGCACAGCACCTGTTCGCCGTCGCCGATCTGGCCCTTGACCAGGGCCACATGGTGCTCGCCATTTAATCTGTTGACGAAGCCATACGCGGTAAAGTCCCCGTATTTCGTGGGCAGGTGGACCTCCGCTGCCCGGTCAACCAGTTTTTCATGGCACTTGCGGTACGTCTGCAAATCCTGGATCGTAATCAATTTGATTCCCCACCGTTTTGCCAGCTCCGCAAGCTCCGGGGTGCGCATCATGGTTCCGTCCTCGCGCATAATCTCGCAGCACAAACCGCATTCCTTCAGACCGGCCAAACGGCACAGGTCTACCGTCGCCTCGGTATGCCCGTTGCGCTCCAGCACGCCGTTCCGTTTTGCCAGCAGGGGAAACATATGCCCGGGCCGGCGAAAATCCTCCGGCCTGCTGTCCTCGGATACGCAGGCCAAGGCCGTCACGGAGCGTTCGGCGGCGGAAATGCCGGTAGAGGTGGTCACGTGGTCAATGGACACGGTAAAAGCCGTCTCGTGATTATCCGTATTCTGCTGTACCATCTGCGGAATTTTCAGTTTTTCCACATAGGCCAGCGACATGGGCATACAGATCAGCCCCTTGCCGTAGGTTGCCATGAAATTGATGTTTTCCGTCGTGGCAAACTCAGCCGCGCAGATGAAGTCCCCCTCGTTCTCCCGTGAGGGATCATCCGTAACCAAAATGAGTTTGCCGGCCCGAAGATCGCAAAGAGCTTCTTCAATCGTGTTGAACTGTATCATTGCCTGCCCTCCTAAAATCCGTGTTGAGATAAAAACTCCTTGGTGATCGCGCTTCCCTGCCGCCCGCTGGTGGAGGGGAGCAGCAGCTTTTCTACATACTTCCCAATCACATCGGTCTCCAGATTGACCAAATCGCCGGGTCTCCGTTCCCGCAGCACCGTATGCGCCGCGGTGTAGGGAATGGCGGAAACGGAGAATTCCCGCTGTGTGACTGCCGCCACGGTCAAACTGATTCCGTCAACCGCGACAGAGCCTTTCTCTACGATCAAGCGCAAGAGATCCGGCGCCGCGCGGATCGTAAACCAGACCGCCGTATCATCCCGCCGCACGTCGGCCACCGTTCCAACGCCATCTACATGACCGGCTACGATATGTCCGTCAAACCGTCCGTTTGCGGGCATGGCCCGCTCCAGATTCACAGGACTTCCCGTGCGCAGCCCGGACAGGGAGGAACGGTTCAGCGTCTCGTGCATGACATCGGCCGAAAAGGCGCTGCCCGATAAAGCGGTAACGGTGAGACAGACGCCGTTGACGGCGATACTGTCCCCAACCTTTGCGGTTTCCAAAACGGTTTCTGCCGCTATGGTGAGGACTGCGGAGTGCAGGCCGCGCTGGATGCGGGTTACCGTTCCAAGCTCCTCAATGATTCCCGTAAACATTGCCGGTTACCTCGCTTTCCAGCAGAATGTCCTCTCCCAACTGTGTGACGGCTGTATTTTTCAAATGGAACGCGCGATCAGGGGACGGTACGCCGGGGCCCTCCACCGGCGTTTTGGCCGTCTGTCCACCGAACAGCTTAGGCGCGATATATGCCTGTACTTTCTGCACGATGCCGCTTTCCAGCGCCGCCCAATTTAGGGTCCCGCCGCCCTCCAGCAAAATGCTGTCAATGCCCTCCTGTCCCAGCCGCTCCATCAGCTGCGGCAAATCAACGTGGCCGTTTTTCCGCCCGGCCGGCAAAATGCGGCAGCCGGCTTGCTCATACGCGGCCCATTTTTCGTGCTCTGAACAGCATGTGGCAAGAATGGTAGGGATCTGCTTTGCCGTAGTGACCACCTGGGCAGAGAGGGGGGTGCGCAAATGGGTATCACAGATGATGCGAATGGGATTTTTGCACCCGGCTTTCCGGCAGGTCAGCAGCGGATCATCGGCCAGCACCGTTCCGACCCCCACCATGATTCCGGTGCAGCGGTGGCGCTGGGCCTGCACATGGGAACGGGCTTCTTCTCCGGTGATCCACTTGGCGTTCCCGGTGTAAGCCGCGATTTTCCCGTCCAGCGTCATGGCGTACTTCATGATGAGAAAGGGGCGCTTTGTCTGTATGTAATGAAAGAAGATCTCGTTCAACCGTGCGCACTCGTCCCCCAGGACGCCCTCAGTCACCTCCACGCCCCGCTCCCGGAGAATTTGGATGCCCTTCCCGCCGATCAGGGGATTTGGGTCGCGGGCGCCTACCACCACCCGTTTGATACCGGCGCTCAGGATGGCTTCGGTACACGGCGGCTGCCGCCCATAGTGGCAGCAGGGTTCCAGCGTGACATACAGAGTCGCCCCCTCCGGCGGCCCGGCGCAGGAATCCAGGGCGTTGCGCTCGGCGTGCGGCCGGCCGCATTTCTCGTGCCAGCCCTGCCCGATGATCTGCCCGTTTTTCACAATGACCGCGCCCACCATCGGATTCGGGGCCGTCCAGCCCTGCCCCTTCTCCGCCAAATGCAAGGCCAAATCCATATACGCTTCATCGTTCATAACATCACCTCGAAAACAAAAATTGCCCTGAACCAATCGTTCAGAGCAATACAAATAAACACAGGAATGTACCTGCAAAAAATAATACTCTGAATTGCAAGCAATCCAGAGCAATCACAGGTACAGGATGAGAAACTCCACCCTGTCTGCTGCGCATCTTCTTCCATCCAGACTATACTGTCGGCCTCGGAGTTTCACCGAATCATGCCTTTCGGCTCGCGGGCTATACCGCCGGTAGGGACTTACACCCTGCCCTGAAGATTTTATTTAATTGACGAACTCAGTATATAGAATGATGGTTCGTTTGTCAAGAAAAATATTTGGATGGGCGTGTCCTCCCCCGTGTTTTAGCATGGTTTTGGCGCCCTGCCCTCGGGAACGAAAGCAGCGCCGGAAGCAAAGCTTCCGGCGCCGTGTCTTATTCAGTGGTTCCCCAGAAATCCTGCCACCATTCGCCGTTGGCGTCTCCTCCGGAGGGCGGCTCGACGGGGGGCAGAGGCTCCGCGGGCGGAACGGGGTCCGTGTTGCCGCTGGGCGGGATGGTCCCGGTATCCGGCGGGGGCGGATTGTTGGGGTCGCTGGGGTCCTGTATGGGATAGTTGGGATCGGTGGGGTCCAGGGGATTCACCGGGTCCAGGGGGTCCGGCGGGGCCGTGGTGTGAACGGGACAGCCCGTGGCGGGGCGGACGCCGTCGGCGGTGGCGCCGGGCTCCAGCTCCATGGCCTTTTCCACGCTGGAGAGGAGGTACTCGTTGTCCTCCGCCGTCACGGGGCCGTAGTCCTCCCGGATGTGATCCAGGAAGGCCACCTGCTTGATGCTCTCCTCCGGGCAGAACTCCGTGGCCAGACAGTGGCCCTCGGAGCAGTAGTCCCGCAGGACGTGGAGGGTGCATTCTCCCTCCGGCGCCGTGCCGCTGGCGATCTCCACGTAGACGGCCCGGCTGCCCCGGCTGTCGGCCTGGCAGGCCGCCGTGGCCTTGAGGCCGCTGTCGGCGCAGAGGGTCACGGTGGTGAACCCGCCGGGCTTGGAGAAGTCCTTGTTCTCCAGGTTGGCGTGGACGGGCTCCATGACCTTCTTCCACAGCGTGATGGCGGGGTTGCCGCCGGAGTAGCTGATGCGGGCGTTGAGCTTGTAGCCGGTCCAGACCGCCGCCACGTAGTAGGGCGTGTAGCCCACGAAGTAGCGGTCGTAGTTGTCGCTGGTGGTGCCGGTCTTGCCGGCGATGGACATGCCGCTGAAGCGGGCCTGGGTGCCGGTGCCGGCGGCCACGGCGTTTTTCAGCATCTTGGTCATCAGATAGGCGGTGGTGGCCTTCATGGCCTCGTGGGTCTCGGGCTCCTTCTCCAGGACGGTGTTGCCCTCGGGGTCCTCCACCCGGAGGTAGGTGTGGGGCTCGTAGTAGACGCCGCCGTTGGCGAAGCAGCAGTAGGCCGCCGCCATCTCCACGGTGCTTAAGCCCCGGTGCAGGCCGCCCATGCCCAGGGGGCTGCGGTCCATGTCCTCCGGCTCCAGGTCCAGGCCCAGCTTCTCCGTGGCGAAGGCGAAGGCCTCCGGCACGCCGCCGGCCATGAGGGTCTGCACGGCGATGGTGTTGATGGAGTGCTGAATACCCGCCTGCACCTGGGTGAAGCCCCGGTAGCGGTTGGGGGAGTTCTTGGGCCAGTGGGTGCCGTTCATCAGCTCCACCGGATAGTCATCAAAGGCGGTGCCCGGCGTCACGGCCCCGGAGTCGATGGCCGGGGCGTAGGCCGTCAGGGGCTTCATGGAGGAGCCCACCTGGTGCTTGTCTGTGGCGTAGCTCCAGAGGAGGTTGCCCGTCTTCTCCCCCATGTCGCCCACCTGGGCCACAACGGCGCCGCTGTAGGGGTCCATGATGGTGATGCCGGAGTGGATGAGCTGGCCGTCCCGGCTGGTGAGGTCCGGGTTGCTGCCGCTTTTCAGGTTCGTCCGGTCGGCGTAGACGGCCTCGGCGATGTCCTGGATCTCCGGGTTCAAAGTGGTGTAGATCTTATAGCCGCTGTTGTACAGCTTGACCTCGGCCTCCTCGGTGCTGATGTGGTAGGTCTCGGAGAGGTCCTTGGTCACCTCCCGGATGACCTCGTCCACGAACCAGCTGTTGTACTCCCGGTTCGCTCTGCCGTCCTTGGCGGCGGCCTCCGCCAGGATGCCCTCGGCGGTGACGTTCTCATCGTCGATGAAGTTCAGGGGCTCGGCGGCGTACTCGCGGTACTCCGCCTGGGTGATGAAGGGCCCCCAGGAATCCGGGTCGCCGTCGATGTCGTCCAGGGTGGCGGGGCCCCGGACCTCGCCGTTCTCGCCGCCGGCCATCTTCTTCAGGATGTTCTCCTGCCGGACCTTGTTAAGCTCCCGGGGCGTGGTGGTGGTGCCGTTGTCCCGGGTGATGGTGATGTCGTACTTGGGCCCGAACATGGAGGGGTTGTTGGTGATGGCGATGAGGCTGGCGCACTCCGCCGTGGTCAGGTCCCCCACGTCCTTGCCGAAGTAGAACTGAGCCGCCGTCTGGACGCCGTAGCAGTGCTTGCCCAGGTAGATGCGGTTGAGATACTGCTCCAGGATCTCCTTTTTCGAGTAGTTCTTCTCAAACTCCAGGGCCCGGAAGATCTCCCGGACCTTCCGGTTGACGTAGGGCTTGTCGTCCTTGGTCATGTTCTTGAGCATCTGCTGGGTGATGGTGGAGCCGCCGAAGGTGTTCTTCATGCCCAGGAACATGTTGACCACGGCGCCGCCGGTGCGCTTCCAGTCCACGCCGTTGTGGAAGAAGAAGCGCTCGTCCTCAATGGCCACCACGGCCTGCCAGAGGGCGTCCGGCATATCGTCAATGTCCACCCAGATGCGGTTCTCCTCCCCGTGGATGGTCTGGAGCTCCTCCCAGGCGCCGCTCTCCTGGTTCTGGTAGTAGATGAAGGAGCTGTAGTTCATGGAGTAGTCCTCCATCCGCACCTGCACCACGGGCATGACCCGCTCCTCGGCGTACTGCATGAAGATGCCGGCCAGAATGGCGGCGGTACATACGCCGGTCAGCAGGAGCGTGAACAGGACGAAAAAAATGCTCCGAATCACGCCGGATACCCCGCCCCGGGGCCGTTTCTTCCGCTTTTTGGTCTCTGTCTGTTTTCTTCCGTTTTCCACAGGAGCTGCCTCCTTTGCTTTCCTGAATCTTCCAAACGTTCTGCCCTGGCGCAGCTGTGCGCAAAAGACAGGGCACAATACTCCAGAATATGTTTCTCATTATACCATCCTCTGTCAACATTGAAAATGTCGGATTTTCCCGAAAAAAAGTTCCCGGAGCGCATGGTTTTTTTCCTTTGGGGCAGGATAATTCCAGCAGAAGGGACGAACTTTTTGCCTTTTTGACTTCTTCCGCTCTTGCAATCCGTTTCCGTTTCGTGTAAAATAGCCCCAAAGCCGCTTCCGCGGCCGGAGAGGAGGACACCCATGAGCGAGGAGTTCGGCCCGACCTTCATCACGGTCACGGATGAGGACGGCCAGGAGCTGGTGCTGGAGTTTGTGGACGCCCTGGAGCATGAGGGGCAGATGTACCAGGCTTTTTTCCCCGCCGAGACCGAGGGGGAGGAGGACGACCCGGACACGGGGCTGGTCATCCTGAAGGTGATCCACGAGGATGGGGAGGACCTGCTGTCCACCCTGGATACGGAGGAGGAGCTGGAGACAGTTTACCAGCTGTTTATGGAGAATCTCTTCAGCGGAGAGGAAGAATAAAAGGATGCCCTGCGGGGCGCGTGATAGGTTTTCTTTTTAACCCACATTTCGTTATTCGGGATGCCGGATCAGTTTGTGGTTCGCAGGCCTCCCGGCCGCCGTCTGCGGCTGGAAGTTGGAAGCGGTAAAGCAAGCTGGAGGCAACCCACCTGGCCGTGAAGGTGCAGGTTATAACGGGACCTACACGGCCTCCGCGGGGCACCTTGTATTTTTAGAACCTGTATTCACAACTGTTGAACGCCGTCTGAACAGTCTTTTTCCCGCCATACCGCGTCAATTTCCCTTGCAATCCGTCAGGATTCCTGCGGAAAATTTCCTTGTCTGGCGGGAAAAATCCTCGTCCATCCGACATTCCCCAGTTATGAATACAGGTCCTTAGAACCTGCTTATTTTTTGAACCTGTGAGGGAAGGTATGGACTGGTCCGACACACAGCTGGCCGAGATCCGGTATTTCTGCACCAGCACCCGCAGCCGGACGCCGAGGATTCTCTGCGGCTGCACTCTCAAGCTCCAGCTGGGGCTTCTCCTGACCATCTTCTCCAGCTATCAGGTCACGGAGTTCCGGCTTGCGGACGTGAAGGCGTTTTACAAGCTGCTGGTTACGCCCCAGTTCGGCCCGGACCGGCTGCGGCCCCCCTCGCCCGCCCGGATTGCCAGGGCCCTGGAACAGCTGGACCAGGACCCGCACTTTCAGATCCGCGTCCGCTGCCTGGGGGAGGAGCGCTATCAAATCACCGAGATCAGCCCCCGCTATGTCAGCGATTATCGGAACGAGCTGAAGTACGGCTATGAACGGGGATACGTCCAATATTTTTGTTCCGAGCTGTGATGCCCGGCCAATTCCGGCATGGGGAGCTCCGGAACAGACGCCAGGAGTCAGGACGCCGGGGGCGTCCTTCTTTCTGCGTCCCCTTCTTTTCAGGTTGATTTCAGGGAAAGCGGGGATACTGGAGCCAAACCGGATGAAGGCTCTCCAGGAGAACCGGCGGAAAACCGGCCGCCGGGCCCTTGTTTTGCCCGGAGACGGCAGAAAAAGACGGGGATCTTCAAATTTTCCACTTGCACAATGGGGTGGAAGCCTGTATAATGAATAACTGCGTAATTTGACGCCTGAGCAGATACAGATTGATTGAAACAATTTGAGAGGACTGAAACAACAAATGAGCGCATCAAGAGAAAAGCAGAACCGCCAGGAGCGGGCCAATACCGGCTGGGTCGATCCCAGGACGGCCCGGGAGGCGCAGCAGCGCAAACAGGAGAAGCGGACCAGCGTACTCTATGGCGTGATTGCCGTGGTGTTCCTGGCCGTGGCCGTGGCCGCCGTGATCTTCCGCACGAACCTGATCCCCAAGACGGCCACCGCCGCCACCATCGACGGGGAGAAGTACACCGCCGCCGAGGTGGATTTCTACTTCCAGAACGCCTATCAGGGCTTTTTGAGCAACCAGAACGTCTCCTATATGATCAGCTACATGGGGCTGAACACCTCCGCCCCCCTGAAGGAGCAGACCATCAGTGAGGACGCCGCCGGGATGATGGCCACCATGGGCTTCACCGGCGCGGAGAAGGACATGAGCTGGTACGACTACTTCCTGGACCAGGCCCTGGAGCAGATGGCCCGGATTCAGGCCGGTCTGAAGGCCGCCGAGGCGGAGGGCTTTGCCTATCCCGCCGGTGTTCAGGCCCAGTATGAGGATTCCATGGCGAACCTGAAGAGCAGCGCCCAGGCCAGCGGCGCGTCCATGAGCACCTTCCTGGCCAACAACTTCGGCCCCCTGATGACCGAGAAGATCTACGGGGAGCAGCTGCTGCGGATTCTGAAGTTCGAGGCCTATGCCGGGGCCTACAGCGACGGCCTGACCTACAGCGCCGAGGAGCTGGAGAGCGCCTACCAGGAGAATCCCAAGAACTACGACAAGGCGTCCTATGAGTCCGTGTCCTTCTCCGGCGCGGCCCCCAGCACCACCGACGAGGACGGCAACACCGTGGAGCCCACGGAGGAGGAGTCCGAGGCCGCCCTGGCCGCCGCCAAGGAGAACGCCGACGCCCTGCTGGCGGCGTACCAGGAAGACGGCGGCAGCCTGGAGGAGCTGGCGGAGACCTACGGCGGCAGCTATACCAGCACGGACAAGGGGTCCTACACCGGCAGCACCGTGACCGAGTGGCTCTTTGAGGGCGATCACCAGGACGGCGACGCCACCGTGCTGGAGAGCGGCACCACCTACTATGTGGTGCTCTTCCACGACCGGTTCCGGGAGGAGTATGAGACCATCGACATCCGCCACATCCTGGTCCGGACCGAGAGCGGTTCCCTGACGGCTGAGGACGACGGCTATGAGGACGAGCAGGCGCAGCTGAAGGCCGACGCCAAGGCCAAGGCCGACGAGCTGCTGAGCCAGTGGCAGTCCGGCGAGGCCACCGAGGAGTCCTTTGCCGCCCTGGCCATGCAGGAGTCCGTGGACGGGTCCAAGTACGACGGCGGCCTCTACGCCCAGGTCACCGAGGGCCAGATGGTGGAGACCTTCAACGACTGGTGCTTCGATCCCGCCCGTCAGGCCGGGGACACCGGTGTGGTGGAGACCCAGTTTGGCGCCCACGTGATGTATTTCTCCGGCAAGAACCTGCCCGCCTGGCAGAAGGACGTGCGGGATGTTCTGAGCGGCGAGGACTATATGGAGTGGGAGGAGTCCCTGGCCGCGGACAGCACCGTGACCCGCAGCGACTCCGGCCTGAAGTACGTGGGATAACCCGGGGCCCTGCCGCCCTTGGAGGGGCAATCCCGTGCACTGCAAGGCGTTTGCAATGATCCGGGCCGGCTTTGATTGTCAAGGCCGGCCCGTTTTTTTGGAACAGGGGGAATGGGAATGGACCGGCGGTTTTTGCGCAATGAGATGCTCTGGGGCCTGGAGGGGCAGGCCCGGCTTCGGGGGAGCCATGTGATTCTCTTCGGCCTGGGGGGCGTGGGGAGCTACGCCGCCGAGTGTCTGGCCCGGTCCGGCGTGGGGGAGCTGACCCTGGTGGACAGCGACACGGTGGACCTCACCAACATCAACCGCCAGCTGGAGGCCCTGAGCTCCACCCTGGGCCAGCCCAAGGCGGAGGCGGTGGCCGCGCGGCTCCGGGACATCAATCCGGAGGCGGTGCTGCACCCCGTCCATGGCCTCTACGACGCGGCCCACCGGGAGGCCTTCTTTCCGGAGGGCTGCCGCTATGACTACATCGTGGACGCCATTGATCTGGTGAGCTGCAAGCTGGACCTGGCGGAGACCGCCCGGCGGCTGGAGATCCCCCTCATCATGGCCCTGGGCACCGGCAACAAGCTGGACCCGGCCCGGCTCCAGGCGGCGGACATCTCCAAGACCTACGGCTGTCCCCTGGCCCGGGTGATGCGGAAGGAGCTGCGCAGCCGGGGCATCCTCCACCAGAAGGTGGTATTCAGCCCCGAGGAGCCGGCGGAAGCCGCCCAGCCGGAGACACCGCCCCCGGGCCGGCGGAGCGTTCCTGCCAGCAACCCCTGGGTCCCCGCCAGCGCGGGGCTGCTGCTGGGCAGCGTCGTGGTGCGGGAGCTTTTGGGAATGAAGTAAGAGAGAAAGAGGGGATCTTCCCATGCTGACAGGAACGATCATCAATGCGGCGGCGGTGCTGGCCGGGTCCCTGGCGGGACTGCTGCTGAAGTGGCTAGCGGGCCATTTTGCCTCCCGGCTTCCCGCGGGAAGCGCCGCCCTGGGCCAGCGGCTCCAGGAGATCATCATGAGCGGCGTGGCGCTGTGCGTCCTGTACATCGGGATCAGCGGGGCGCTGAAGGGGAACAACACCTTGGTTGCCATCCTCTCCATGGTGGCTGGGGCGCTGCTGGGGGAGCTTTTGGATCTGGACCGGAGGATGCGGTCCCTGGGGGACTGGGTCCAGAAGAAGACGGAGCGGCTGACCCGCGGAGAGGGCGGCGCTTCGGTGTCGGAGGGCTTTGTGACGGCGAGTCTGCTGTTCTGCGTGGGGGCCATGGCCATTGTGGGAGCCCTGGAGAACGGGTTGACGGGGAACTATGAGACGTTACAGGCCAAGGCGCTGCTGGATGGGATCAGCGCCATTGTGTTCGCGTCGTCCCTGGGGATTGGCGTGGCGTTTTCCGCGGTGGCGGTGTTTCTGTATCAGGGGAGCATCTCCCTGCTGGCGTCGGTGCTGGAGCCGTACTTGGGCGGGGAGGCGGTCATTGCGGAGATGACCTGTGTGGGGTCGCTGTTGATTGTGGCGTTGGCGACGAATATGCTGGGGGTGACGAAGATCAAGGTGATGAACCTGGTTCCGGCGGTATTCGTGCCGATTCTGCTGTGCAGATTCCTGTAGAAGAAGAGAAAAAGTTTTTGCTCAAGCTTTTTTCAAAAAGCTTGCGGGGTGCAGGGGCAGCGCCCCTGCAAAACTCCCGTAAAATGCGCCGCAA
>JAAWIL010000053.1 GCA_022796315.1 Oscillibacter sp.
CGCAGGCATCCTGACGGATGGCAAGGATTTTTAACGCAGTCAGGGCGGAAAATACGCCGCCAAGACATGCGCGGGGAGATTTTAAACAGGCTCTTAGATTCCCCCTCTCCAGTCTGAGACCTGGAGCCGCCGCCCAAGGCGGCTGAGGCCGCGGTATCTTCGCCACGCGCATGTCGCCGCGAAATGATTGCATTTGATTTCTCCGCTGAGACGGAGAAACCAGGGGTTCCCCCCTGGACCCCATTTGTACCCCGTCTGTTTTCAATAACAACATGGAACGATTTTGGAGGTATCATAATGTCCGAGCTGATGACCCCCCTCCCCTTCCGGGAGCTGATGACCTGGGTAACCGCCGAGTACCAGAGGGAAGGTACGGTTTTCGGCGTCCACAAGCCCTACCGGGCGGGCGTCAAGACCCTGCCCATCTTCGGCGAGAAGATCGAGACCCCCTTCGGCCCCGCGGCGGGACCCAACACCCAGCTGGCCCAGAACATCATCGCCGGGTACTTCGCCGGCGCCCGGTTCTTTGAGCTGAAAACCGTCCAGAAGATGGACGGCGCGGAGCTGGCCGCCTGCATCTCCCGCCCCTGCATCCTGGCGGAGGACGAGTGCTATAACTGCGAGTGGTCCACGGAGCTGACGGTTCAGCAGGCCTTCGCCGAGTACGTCAAAGCCTGGTGCGCCCTGAAGATCATGGCGCGGGTGTACGGCCTGGGAGATCCGGAGGGCTTCGTGTTCAACATGTCCGTGGGCTACGACCTGGCGGGAATCCAGGGCGAAAAAATCGACGCCTTCCTGAACGGCATGACCGGCGCCTCCCAGACACCCATCTTCCGGGAGTGCATCCGGGTTTTGAAGCAGCTCTTCCCCGGCGAGGCCGCCTTCATTGACCGGATCTCCCCCCATATCTCCGGCAGCGTGACCCTCTCCACCCTCCACGGCTGCCCGCCGGAGGAGATCGAGCGGATCGCCGCCTATCTCATCGAGATGAAGCATTTGCACACCTTTGTCAAGTGCAACCCCACCCTCCTGGGCTACGACACCGCCCGGTCCGTCTTGGACGAGATGGGCTACGACTATATCGCCTTTGACCGCCACCATTTCCAGGAGGATCTCCAGTACGCCGACGCCGTGCCCATGTTCCGCCGTCTCCAAGCCCTGGCGGACCGGCACGGGGTGGAGTTTGGCCTGAAGCTCTCCAACACCTTCCCGGTGGACGTGAAACAAAACGAGCTGCCCAGTGAGGAGATGTACATGGCGGGCAAGTCCCTCTTCCCCCTGACCACGCTCATGGCGGCCCGGCTTTCCAGGGAGTTCGGCGGGAAGCTGCGGATCAGCTACGCCGGGGGCGCCGACGCCCTGAACATCAACCAGCTTTTCGCCTGCAGCATCTGGCCCATCACCATGGCCACCACCGAGCTGAAGCCCGGCGGCTACCAGCGCTTCACACAGATCGGGGATCAACTGGACGCCCTGGCGTTCCAGCCCTTTACCGGCGTGGACGTGGCGGGCATCGAGGCCCTGGCCCTGGCGGCCCGCCGGAATCCCCGCCACCGCAAGGCGGTCAAGCCCCTGCCCCGGCGAAAGCTGGAGGAGAAGGTCCCCCTGCTGGACTGCTTCACCGCCCCCTGCAAGGGCGGGTGCCCCATCGGGCAGGATATCCCGGAGTATATGGAGCTGTGCCGAAAGGGCCGGTACGAGGCCGCTCTGGAGCTGATCTGCCAGAGGAACCCCCTGCCCTTTATCACCGGCACCATCTGCGCCCACCGCTGCCAGACCAAGTGTACCCGGAATTTCTACGAGGACTCCGTCCAGATCCGCGCCACGAAGCTGGTGGCGGCGGAGCGGGGCTATAACGCCTATCTCTCCAAGCTGAAGCCCGCCGCGCCGGTGGGCGACCGCCGGAAAGCGGCCGTGGTCGGCGGCGGCCCCACCGGCATGGCCGCGGCCTTCTTCGTGAGCCGGGCGGGCATCCCCGTCACCCTCTTTGAGCAGTCCGGCAGGCTGGGCGGCATCGTCCGGCAGGTGATCCCCGGCTTCCGTATCAGCCACGAGGCCATTGACAAGGACGCGGCCCTCATCGCCAAAATGGGCGCGGAGATCCGGCTGAACACCCCCGCTTCCTCCGTTGCCGAGCTGAAAGCGGAGGGGTACACCCACATCCTCTTCGCCGTTGGCGCCTGGAAGGCTGGGAGGCTGGACATCCCTGGCAATGTGGTTCCCGTCATCGGCTGGCTGAAGGATCTCAAGGCGGGGAAGGCCGTCCCCCTGGGCCACGTGGCCGTCATCGGCGGCGGCAACACCGCCATGGACGCCGCCCGGGCGGCCCTTCGGGCCGGAGCCCAGTCCTCCACCCTGGTGTACCGCCGGACGAAGAAGTACATGCCCGCCGACGTGGAGGAGCTGGAACTGGCCCTGGCCGACGGCGTGAACTTCCTGGAGCTGGCGGCCCCTGTGGAGCAGCGGGACGGCAAGCTCCGCTGCGAGAGGATGCGGCTGGGCGATCCGGACGAAAAGGGCCGCAGGACGCCGGAGCCCACCGGGGAGTTCCTGGAGATCGACTGCGACACCGTCCTCTCCGCCGTAGGCGAGCGAGTGGACAGCGAACTCTTCACCGCCAACGGCATTGCGGTGAATGAAATGGGTCTGCCCGCCTTCCAGACCAACGCGGAGGGCGTGTACGCCGGCGGAGATGCCCTCCGGGGCCCCGCCACGGTGGTGGAGGGCATCGCCGACGCCCAGCGGTTTGCCGACGCGGTGACCGGCGGGCCCCCTTCCTACGCCATGCCCGCCCACGCCAAGGCCAGCCGGGACGCCGCCATCGCCCGGAAGGGCATCCTCTGCGCGTCCGCCAAGCACGAGGGGGACCGGTGTCTCAGCTGCAACGTGGTATGCCAGGTCTGCGCCGACGTGTGCCCCAACCGGGCCAATATGGTCATCCAGCTGCCCGACGGGCGGCATGAGATCCTCCATGTGGACCGGCTGTGCAACGAGTGCGGCAACTGCGCGGTCTTCTGCCCCTATGACTCCGCCCCCTACCGGGACAAGTTCACCCTGTTTTTGGACCGGAAGGGCTTTGACGAAAGTCCGGACAACCAGGGCTTCCTGCCCCTGGGCGAAAAAAAGGTTCTGGTCCGGCTGGAGGGCAAGGTCTTTGAGGCGGATCTCAACCAGGGGAATGACCTGCCGGCGGACATTGAGGTCCTGATCCTCACAGTCCTGACAAACTACGGCTATCTGCTGGACTATCGCCAAAACACCTGAATATCGGCTACCCGATATTCAGGGCGGGCAAATCATGTGCCGTGTTTTGCCTAGGAAGTCCACCGTCAGGCCGTTTCATAACTCCTGGGACACATAGACGCCCCAGGGTTGAAAAGAAGCAGCTGCTTCTTTTCAACTGCGGTGACAACACACCGAAACTGTGAGGGGGGCCGGCTCCCCTCACGCTTCTGTCCCTCCTCTGAAAATTTTTCCGTTTCCTCCGCAGCAATTCCGTCCTCTCCAAAGTGTCCTATACGAAGGATGTGATCACATGCTCAATAACACCGAGGACGCGGTCCAACGCTGGGGACCTATGGTCTACCGCATGGCCTATGCCATGGTCCACTCCCGGCACGACGCCGACGACGTCTTCCAGGAGGTCTTTCTCCGCCTCCACCGTGCCGCGCCGCAATTTAGAAATGAGGAGCACCGGAAGGCGTGGCTGCTGCGGGTCACCGTCAACTGCGCCAAAACCCTGCTCCACTCCCCCTGGCGGCGGCGGACGGCCCCCTTGGAGGATCTCTACACCTGCCAGGACCCGGAAGAATCGGCGGTTTGCGAGGCCCTGGACCACCTGGACCCCAAATACCGGGCGGTGGTCCATCTCCACTATTACGAGGGCTACAGCACAGAGGAAATCGCCGAACTCCTGCACCGGCAGCCCTCTACCGTCCGGGCCCAGCTGACCCGCGCCCGCCGGAAGCTGGCAGAATTGCTGAAGGAGGAACTATGAACTTTTCAGAACTCTACAGGAAATTGAATGATCCCATCATCCCCTCACCTGCGCTGGTGGAGCGCACCCTGACGCGGACCCGCCGCCGCGCATTCCCTCTGCGCCGTCTGGCCGCCCTGGCCGCCGCGGCGGCGGTGCTTCTGGCCACTCCGGCCCTGGCGGTCCGGACAGAGCTGGGATACGCGATGCTCTATGCCCTGGCCCCCGCCGCCGCCCAGTTCTTCCAGCCGGTGCGGCTCAGCTGTGAGGACAGCGGCGTCACTATGGAGGTGGTGTCCGTCCACGTGGAGGGCAGCACCGCTCAGGCCTATATCGCCCTCTCCGGGGACCCTGTGGACAGCACCTGTGACCTCTTCGACAGCTGGAACTTCCATCTTCCCTTTGACCAAACCGGGCACTGCGAGCGGGTTGGGTATGACCAGGAGAGCCGCACGGCCCTGTTCCTCTGCACCACAGAGACCATGGACGGCTCCCCCATTCCCGTGGGAGGCAAGATGACCTTCTCCGTGGGCCGTTTCCTCTCCAGCAAGGTCTTCACGGAACATCTGGAGATCCCGCTGGACCTCTCCACGCTGACCGTGGAGGCGGATATTGTCCCTAGCCTGGGGCCGGAGAGCGAATACTTCTGCTCCGGCGGCAGCTATTCCGATGAGTCCAGGGATCTGTGGGAACGGGCCCCCATGCTGGAGCCCGGCAACGCTCTGGCACAGCCGGTCTCCAGCATGGCCATCACCGCCGCCGGATACGCGGACGGCCTGTTCCACGTCCAGCTCTGCCGGGGCAGCGCTCCGGAGCTGGACAACCACGGCCGGCTGTGGCTGGAGGACGCCGAGGGCAATCCGCTGTATTGCGTCTACAGCGCGGGGTTTACCCACCTCACCGGATACGGTCGTGCGGACTTCGACCAGTACGCCTTTGACATCTCTCCGGAGGACCTGGAATCCTACACCCTTTATGGGGACTTCGCCACCGCCGCCTCCCTGACAGAGGGCCGCTGGCAGGTCACCTTCCCCCTGGAGAACACCTGAGGGCCTCCCCCAATTCTATAAAGGTGATTCCCTTGACTGTCCGCCCCGCACCTGCGACTGCCCCAAGTCAGAAGCTCCCCGGAGAACTACGTTCTCCGGGGAGCTCTTTTCTCAATCGGTCAGTCCGTCTCCGCGAGATCCAGGCACAGCCCCGTCAGCGCGAAGGCCGCCTGGGCCCGGGTGGCCCCGGCCTGGGGCGAGAGCAGTCCCGCCTGGTCGCCAAACAGCAGCACGTTCCCCACGGCCCAGCTCATGGCCTCCTCCGCATAGGCGGAGATGGCGGTACTGTCCGCGTACTCCGTCAGATCCCCCCGGCTGCCGGTGGAATACCCCTTGAACTCCGCGTAGCGGTACAGAATCGCCGCCAGCTGCTGGCGGGTGATGGTATTCCGGGGACCAAACTTCCCGTTTCCGTAGCCGTTGACAATCCCGTTGGCATTGGCCCAGGCCACGGCGCTGGCGCAGTACATATCCGCCGGTACATCGGTGAACCCCCCCGTTCCCGCCGCAGGAGCGCCCTCCAGACGGTGGAGGATCGTGACAATCATGCCCCGGTTGGTAGTCACCTGGGGCGCGAAGGTGGTCTCTGTGGTTCCCAGCATCAGTCCGTTCTGGTAGACGTACCCCGCCGCCTCATAGAACCAGTCCTCCGGCGTGATATCGGTGAAGGGCAGGTTCCACTCCGCGCTGCCGCCCTTTTGGAAGGAGGCCGTCACCACCACCTGGCTGTCCGGCATGGTGAAGGTATAGCGCCAGGCATCCTTTTCCCGGAGCCGCACCGTGTCGCCGCTGAGGTCCTCTGCCTCCAGCGTATCCAAGGTGTATCCGGCGTCCGGCCGGACTGTGACCGTCACGGTCTCCCCCTCCTCCGCCCAGGTGGGGCTGGCCCGCAGGGTGCCGTGTTCCGGCTGCTCCAGGCGTACCCGGTAGCCGCTCTCGCTGCTGCTGCCGCCGGTTCCGCCTCCCCGGAGCGCGATCTCCGCTTGATCCGCCTCCGGCAGGGGCTTCAGCTCCCGGTCCAGCAGGGTCACCCAGGCCTCCGAGGGCCCAGGAAGGGCCCCGTCCGCCTGTAAGGTGCCCAGGATCAGCCGGGAGCCGCCGTTGAGGGGCGCGCGGCTGACCAGGTAGACATAGACCACGGTTTTGCCGTCCTCCTCGGTCACCCGGCACTCGGGGCTGTAGGCGTCCTCCTCATCCGGGGAGAAGGACACCTCCTCACAGCGGCCCTCCAGGGTCACCTCCAGCTGGACGGCGTAAACGCTGTCCTCCAGGCCGGTCAGGCGCAGCTCCGCCCGCCGGTCCCCGCTGCTCTGCCAGTCCAGAGTGATCTCACTCCGGGCGGCGGCCGCCGGAATCATGGGGATCATGCACAGGGCCATCAGGCCCGCCAATACGTTCTTCCAAGTTCTCATGAGGCACCTCCCTCCAGTACCATAACGGGCAGATCCGTCCCGCCGGGGGCGGCCGTCCACAGCGTCTCCGCCGTAACCCGCTGGCTGGCGGCGCTCTCCGGGTCATCGGTCCGGGAGAGGACGGCCTTGATTTCACTGGGCAGGAGGTTCACTCCGTCGCAGTGGCTCTGGCCCTGGAGCTCCGCTTCCTTCTGTACGTCGGGGACGAAGAGAAACAGTCCGTCGCTGATGTCGCTGACGGCGCCATCCTCCGGAATCTCCGCCAGCAGCAGAACATAGCCGTCCAGATCCCGCTCCTCGGCGCTCAGTTCCTCGCCCGCGTCTGTGGTCTTGGTGAAGCGGCCCTGAATTTTTAAGGTGTTGTACACCGGGTCGCCCCGGTAGGTTCCCGCGATGACCAAGGTTCCGGCCTTGATGACCTCGTCCGCCTTGTCGCCGTAGCGGTAATCCTTCGCCAGCACGCCTACGGAGCCGTCCTCCAGGAACGCCACGTCGTCTCCGGCGTAGCTGATGAGCCGGATGCTCGCGTCCTCCACTGTCTCCGGAATCCCGGTGATGGTGATGGTCTTGGCGTCATAGGTCCAGATGCGGGTGTCCTCCGATTCCGCGCCGGGCTTCTGGAAGTAGGTGAGGTAGCTGTCCGCTGTGTCAACCGCCTCGTTGCCGGCGGCAAAGGAGCCCTCCCGCGCGGTGACGGGTTCCCCGCCGTCGCTGGCAACCTCAATGGTATAGTCGCCCTCCGCAGGCGGCTGGAGCAGCTTCAGGCCGGAGACCGGCGTCTCCTCGTTCAGGGTCAGTGTGACAACCGTCCCTTCCCGCTTCACCGTATAGTCCTCTTCCGGCACCGTCTTGTCATAGGCCACCCGGATCTCGCCGGCGTTGGCCCCGTTGATCCGATTGCCCAGGACGTCATAGGCGACCGCCTGGTACTGATAGGCGCGGTGGTTGCCCGAGCCGATCACATCCTCATAGCGGACCGCCTTGTTCGCTTCGGGAATCACGAAGGCGATGGATTTTCCGTTGCGCAGAATCTCATAGCCCTGGACCGTCCCGGTGATGGAGGGCGTGATGGTGACCACGATCTTGTTGTCCCCCTCCAGCTGGGCCTGGGCGGTGAGACTGCCTGCGGCGGCTTTGATTCCGGCCAGGCGGCCCCGGCGGCTCTGGTCGCTGAGATACCAGACCGCCCGCTCCTCCTTCGGGTAGGAGGCCAGCTTGTCCGTGACGGGCTTGCCAAGGGTCATGCCCCAGCGGGTGAAGAACTCCGTCAAATCCTTATTTGCCGTACCGGAGGCCGTCAGGGCCACCTTCTCGTCATAGCTCAGACCGGTAAAGCCCTTGGTATACTCCCCGGACTTCCACGCCTTGAAGAAGCGGTTGTAGAAGTCCATGGGCTTCGTCCCATCGTCATAGGCCAGGTGGAGCTGCCAATAGAGCCCCAGCTGGACGAAGACGTTGTTGGACTCCCCGGGGAGGCCCTGGGCGGTCTTGTTGAAGATGGCGGGATACTTGCCGCTGGCCTCCAGCCGGGAGGTGAAGGTATTCTGCTTCCCGTCATAGGTCTGAACCATGAGGGCGTAGAGGTTGTTGGTGATCTCCGCCCGGCCCAGCTTGTCCATGTTGTGGCCGATCTCATGGGCGATGCCCCAGCCGAAGAGGCTGTTGGCCTTCGCGCCGGTCCCCAGCTTGTCGATGGGTTTTCCGCAGGCCATGCCGCCGCAGGAGCCGTAGCCGATGCCGATGTGGTTCCCCGCCGCGTACATGAACGCGCCGGAGAACATCTGCATGCAGCGAATGTTCTGGCAGGAGGTCATATCGTTCTTCTCATAGGTGTTGTCAATGCCCTGGGTGGTCTTGCAGATGTGCATCAGGTCCTCCCAGGCCAGCACGTCGTCATACAGGGTGCTGATCCGCTCCCCGCGGCTCTGACCAATGCTGCCCCACACCGCCAGGGCAGGCAGGGACAGCAGCACTGTGGGCGTGGAGATCTCCGTGACGTTGAGGCAGTTGGTCTCCTTCCCGGCGGCGCCGATGGTCTTGCAGTAGGCCTCCATCTCGTCCACATAGCTGCCGATGGCCGCCTTGCGGCCGTTGTCGTCCATGGCATACCAGCCGGAGAGCTCCAGCGCCGGAATATCCACCGCCCGGCGGACATGGAGCCGGATCTGCTCCGGGTTCGCTCCGCTGTAGGTGACGTACAGGCTGCCGCCGCGCGGCGTGTTCTGGCTACCGATCTGCGGCACCGTCAGAATGTTCCGCCCGTTGGACAGCGTTCCCATGGAGGCCCGCCATGCGGATGCCTCGGCGTTGTACTGGGTGGCGTAGACCGTCACGCTGGCCCCAGCCGGGATGCCCTCGGCATAGACGGTGATCTCCTCCCCCGCCTGCGACGCCGCGCCCAGGGGCTGGAGATCGCTGCCGCCCTGGCTGTACTTGCCGCTGTCGGCGGCGCTGCTGCGGCTGCGGAGGCCCTCCAGAATCACGCCGCTGCTCCGCTTGCTGTTCAGCAGCTCCTCCGCCAGCTTCAGCTCGTCGTCCAGAGTCTCGGGGTTGAGGTAGTAGTTCCGCTCGTCGCCGCTGAGCCGCTGGCGCAGGGCGGTGATGTCCGCCTGGGTCACCCCGCCGGCCAGCACCGTCCGCAGGGAATCCCCGAAGAGGGCGGCGATGTTGTCCGGCAGACAGTGGGCCGGATCATACTCCAGAAACATCAGCTCGGAAAGGCTCACCACCGTGTAGCCCGCCTGCTCCACAGCCACGCTGATCTGAATAATATTCTCTGCCGGCCCAAAGGGCAGGATGGCAAATTTGGAAGTGGGAAGGGCCGCCTTGTTGGGGATCTCCGGCCAGGAAAGCACTTCCTCGTTGGAGGTGCCGCCGCGGTCCTCGCCCTTGGTCAGCAGATGTCCCGGACCGCTCAGAGACTCCCCTTCGTACCACACCCGGACGCTGTAGGCCCGGAGATTCTGGGCGTAGGTCCCATCCAGCCGGGGCACCCAGATGGCGCTGTACAGATCCACCGGCTGGGTGAAGGTGCATACCACGTGCTCATCGCGCATGAAGTTGGTGCGGTTGGCGGTCCAGTGCGTGCGGTAGTCGTTGTCGATCATGTTCTCCGGCCGGAAGGGCGCGGCGCTGGTATACTGCCCGTTGTCCACATTGCCGCTGTCGGCCAGGCGGATGCTCTTGATCTTCCCGCTGTCCAGCACGCCCTCCGTGGGAATGCCCGCAGGCCGCTCGTAAACCGTGGCCACCGGCGTTCCCAGGGAGATCCGGGAAGGACCGCTGCGGCCGATGCTGTTGCCGGATACGATGTAAACCTCATAGGCGGTGCCGTTGACCAGGTCTCCGATGGTGGCGGAGGTGCCCGCCAGCTGTCCGCCATACTGGGTATACCCTCCGGCAGAGCCGCTCTGGCGGTAGTAAACCTCATAATAGGTGGCGCTCTTCGAGGCCTTCCAGCTGACACCCAGGGCCCCGTCCAGGGGCTGGACGCTGACCATATCCGGCGCATCCGGCACGGAGGCGGGCTGCGGCGTGGCGGACACCGGGTCCGAAGGCCGCCCGGTCCAGCTGCCGTCCACCGGCGTCACCGTAAAGAGATAGGTCTTGAGATTCTCCAGGCCCGTGACCTCGGCCCGCGGCACGTCCACCCGCAGGCGCTTGGCCGTGCCGCCGCTCATCAGGCGGTACTCCACCTCATAGCCGGAGACGTTGGGCAGCTCTCCCCACTGCAGGTTCACCCGTTCACTGCCCTCCTGCGCCGTGAGATTCCGAATCTGGCTGTTGGGCGCCACCGGGTTCTCCGGCACAATGTCCCGGAGGAACTGGATGGACTCAATGGTGGTATATCCGCCGCCCTCGCTCCTGGTGACGCTGATGGTCACCTTCTTCACCGCCACCCGGCGGCCCAGGGCGATGGTGATGGTGCTGCTGCCGGGCACCTCGCCGGTGGCGTAGACGCCCTCGGGCAGCGTGGTATCGAAGGGAATCTCCTCCACATTGCCGGAGGCGTCCTCCACGGTCACAGTGCCCTGCTGGGGCGCGCCCGCTCCCTCCGGGGAGACAATCCGGACCTCCGAGAGAACCACGGAATCGCTCAGCGTGATGGGCAGCGTCACCGCGCCGCCGTCCGCGGCTTCCAGGGTCACGCTGTTCCCGTTGTCCCGGAAGAGCTCCAGGAGGTCGCCGCTCACCGAAATGCCGGCGTCATTGAGCGCCGTCTGGAGGGCGTTCTGGTCCACAGGAGGCAGCAGCAGCGCCGTATCAGCCACCTGCGCCTCTCCCACGGCCTCCATCTGGCGGTCCACATAGGCCAGATCCACCACGTCGACGACCCCGTCTCCGCTGAGGTCAAAGCGCTCCAAATCCCTCCGGTTTTCCGAGCCCAGGGCTTCTGCCACCAGCTCCCGGTCCTTCCGGTCCACGTCTCCGTCGCCGTTCACGTCGCCCAGAGAGAAGGTCCCGTCGCCGGTGCCAAGGGTGATGTGCTTGGAGCAGTCCTCCAGAATGACGTCCTGGGTGTAGGTCCGGTAGCCCTCGCCGGTGAAGCGCAGGCTGTAGCTTCCCTGGGGCAGTCCCCGGACCATCAGCTCCAGGTAGCCCGGCCACCGGCCGCCGCCCAGGGCGCCGCCGTCGGTATTCAGATGGCTGACGGTGGTCTCATAGCCGCCCAGGCTGCCGGCGGACTCCTCTCCCAGAGCCACACTGCCCAGCACGGCGCCGTTCTGCGTCAGCTCCACCCGCACATCCCGGTCCTGCAGCGTTGAGAGGTGCTGGGCATAGTCCATCCGCACCGTGGCGGAGACCGTTCCCGTTCCGCCGCTCTCCACGGCTCCCGCCGCCGGGGCCGCCGCAGCAGACAGCAGCAGCGACGATGCCAGCAGGGCAGAGAGCATTCGTTTGTTTCTTCTCATCTCTTCTCATCCTTCCTTTGGAGGTACCGGCCCCGCAGGCGCCGGCTCAGTCAACATAACACATCCCATTATAATGGTTCCGGCGGCAATTATCAACCGAAATCTTCCCGGATTTCCCGGATCTCCCTCTTTTTGTCGTCAGCGCAGTTGAAAAGAAACCGTGGATTCTTTTCAACTGTGGCGCCGGGCTTCATCGGAGACGCACAGGCGCTCTGCGCCCCGGCGTACCAGCGTTGACTAATAGCGATAGGTAATCCTTTGATGTTATCTCCGGATTTTCCCCCGCCCTAAACCGGGCGTGAACCTTTCAGCTCACCCGGCTTGCCATCAGGAACAGA
>JAAWIL010000054.1 GCA_022796315.1 Oscillibacter sp.
CCACCCGCTGGAAGAAGGCGGGGCGGTAGAGCCGGATGAAGGCGGCCAGGGGCCGGTCCAGATAGTGGGCAAACTCCTCCCAGCCGGGGTAACGGAGGGTGGAGAGGGCGATGAAGTCCTGGGTGAGGTTCAGCTTCCACCGGCCGTCCTCGGAGAGGAAGTGATAGTTGGTCACCGGCTTCTGATCCGGTCCCGCGCCGGGGGGCGGGGCGTCCTGCCGCCGGGCGTACTGGGGAAAGGTGTCCCGGATTTCCTCCTGGAAGCCGGCGGGCTCCGTGTTGTTGATGGAGAGAATGGTGGGAAAGCGCAGCTGGCAGATGACCTCATGGGCGGGGGCATTCTGGTAAATGGTTCTGGGATGGTCGGAAAACAGCATGAGCGAAGGCTCCTTTACACATAGTTCATGCTGATATTGTAGCCAGTTTTTTCGGAAAAGTCAACCAATCCCCCAAATTAGGGGTACTCTCACGCGCTTTTTCTGGTGGTTCCTGCGGGCCCTGTAGGGCCCGGACCCCTGGCCGGGCCAACCCCTCCCCCCCCGCCAGGTCTGGCGGCCAGCGGTTTTCCCTCTCACGAAAGACCGGATCTCCCTTCGGACGGGCGGCTAATAGCCGCCCCTACATAACATCTCCTCATGGGACGTTCTTCCAAAATCCGGTTTCGCCTCACAGGTAGAAGCGATGGCAGCCGATGGTGCGGTAATAGGTCCGGTTGTCGTTGATCCACTCCCCCTGGGACAGGGCGGGAGCATAGAAGTACAGCGCTTTCCCGATGGTGTTTTCCCCGTCCAGGGCCCGCTTGGCGGCCTCCACGGACTGCTCAGTGGGGTCCTTATAGACGGTTCCGTTGGCCACCGGCTCAAACTGAATTTTCCCATTGTACTCAAAGATGACCTCCGGGATGGTGTCGGGGAAGTCCTGGCTGTCTACCCGGTTCAGCACCACGTTGCCCACGGCGATCTGTCCCCGCATGGGCTCGCCGCCGCTCTCGGCGCAGATGATCCGGGAGAGCCAGTAGAGGTCCCCGGCGTTGTACTCCGCCCCGGCGGAGGTCACGGCCGCGCCGCCGAAGCGGGCGTCCCAGTCCACGGTGCAGTCCAGGGCCTCCGCCAGCAGACGCAGGGGCACGTAGGTCCGCCCGCTCTTCACGGTGACTGGGCCGGAGAGAACCTCCTGGCCGATCTGAATGGTGTCCCGGGCGGGGTCCGCCGTCAGGTGGGTGGAGCCGGACGACGCCACGGCGGCCTGCCGCTGGCTGTCCCAGGAGACCTCCCAGCCGCCCATGGCATCCAGAAGACTCCGCAGGGGAACGTATGTAACGCCTTTTTCCAAGTAGGCGCTCTCCTCCAAGACCTGATTGTCCACCTGCACAGGCACGGTTCTGGCGGCCCTGGCGGGCAGGGAGAGGGAGGCTGCGGCCAGCAGGCCGCACAAAAGTTTACGCTTCATAGAGCACTTCCTTTCCGTAACAATTTCTTGCTGTTATGGTACAGGAAATCCACTGCCGGAGGCAACCCTCAAAACCTGGAGAAAGAGGAAAAACCATCCGATATCTCCCGAAAACGGGGAATACCGGATGGTTTTTGTGATGTTTTTCTGCGAAAAGGAGCCGCCAGACGGAGGGACTTATCCTCTCCCGCCGGAATTGGAGGAGTCCTTCAGAAGCACGTCGTGCGCGCCGCCCTCCACAATGGACACAGAGCTCACCAGGGTCAGCTTGGCTTTGTCCCGCAGCTCCGGGATGGTCAGTGCGCCGCAGTTGCACATGGTGGAGCGGACCTTTGCCAGCGTCATGGCCATGCCGTCGGCGAGGGAACCGGCGTAGGGGACGTAGGAGTCCACGCCCTCCTCAAAGGACAGCTTCGCCGAGCCGCCCAGGTCATAGCGCTGCCAGTTCCGGGCCCGGGCACTGCCCTCGCCCCAGTACTCCTTCATGTAGTTTCCGCCTACGAGAATCTTATTGGTGGGGGACTCGTCAAACCGGGAGAAGTACCGGCCCAGCATGCAGAAGTCCGCGCCCATGGCCAGCGCCAGGGTGATGTGGTAGTCCTGAACGATGCCGCCGTCGGCGCAGATGGGCACATAGACGCCGGTCTCCGCAAAGTACCGGTCCCGCTCCGCCGCCACGTCGATCACCGCCGTGGCCTGCCCCCGGCCGATGCCCTTGGTCTCCCGGGTGATGCAGATGGAGCCGCCGCCAATGCCGATCTTTACGAAGTCCGCCCCGGCGTCCGCCAGGAAACGGAAGCCCTCGCCGTCCACCACGTTGCCGGCGCCCACCTTTACGCTATCACCGTAGCGGTCCCGGATCCACTTCAAGGTCCGGGCCTGCCACTCGCTGTAGCCCTCGGAGGAGTCCAGCACCAGTACGTCCGCGCCGGCCTCCACCAGGGCGGGGACCCGGGTCTCATAGTCCCGGGTGTTGACGCCGGCGCCCACCACATAGCGCTTCTGGCTGTCCAACAGCTCCAGGGGGTTGCCCTTGTGGGCGTCGTAGTCCTTGCGGAAGACAAAGCTCACCAGATGCCCGTCCTGGGTGAGGATGGGCAGGGCGTTGAGCTTGTGGTCCCAGATGATGTCGTTGGCCTCTTTCAGGGTCGTGCCCTCCGGGGCGGAGACGATCTTCTCCGCCGGGGTCATGAAGGTCTCCACCTTGGCGGAGGGGTCCATGCGGCTGACCCGGTAGTCCCGGCTGGCCACCAGGCCCAGGAGCTTCCCGGTGCCGGTGCCGTCATCGGTGACGGCCATGGTGGAGTGGCCGGTGCGCTCTTTCAGCGCCAGCACGTCTGCCAGGGTATCCCCCAGGCGCAGGTTGGAGTCGCTGGTGACGAAGCCCGCCTTGTGGTTTTTCACCCGGCGGACCATCTCCGCCTGCTCCTCCACGGGCTGAGAGACATAGATGAAGGCGATGCCGCCCTCCTTGGCCAGGGCGATGCCCATCTGCTCGCCGGAGACCGCCTGCATAACGGCGGAGACCATGGGGACATTCATGGTCAGAGGGCACTCCTCGCCCTTCTTAAACTTGACCACCGGGGTTTTCAGGGACACATTGGCAGGGATGCACTCCGCGGAGGAGTAGCCCGGCACCAGGAGATATTCGGAAAAGGTCCGGGAGGGCTCGGAGAAGAAATATGCCATGGGAGACACCAGCCTTTCTTTGAATTAGGAAATTGGGGAAGGGGGAAAATCCGGAGCGGAAACATTTAGAATGTTCCGTGACTCAGATCGAGAAGTAGTCCTTCGCGCTCTCAAACAGCCGCAGATCGTAGACGCCGGGGACGTTCCGGTACAGGGCGGGGCCGACACGCTCGCTGTGGCCCATCTTGCCCAGCACCCGGCCGTCGGGGGAGGTGATGCCCTCCACGGCCCACACGGAGCCGTTGGGGTTGCCGCCGATGTCCATGGTGGGCACGCCGTCCAGGTCCACGTACTGGGTGGCGATCTGGCCGTTCTCCGCCAGCCGCGCCAGAAGCTCCGGCGGGCAGAGGAACCGGCCCTCGCCGTGGGAGATGGGCACGCTCACCACATCGCCCACAGAAACCTTTGCCAGCCAAGGGGAGCGGTTGGAGGCGACGCGGGTGCGGACGATCTTGGACTGATGCCGCCCGATGACATTATAGCTCAGGGTGGGGCAGTCCGCGTCCGTGTCCCGGATCTCGCCGAAGGGCACGAGGCCCAGCTTGATGAGGGCCTGGAAGCCGTTGCAGATGCCCAGCATCAGGCCGTCCCGGCTGTTCAGCAGGTCCATGGCGGCGTCCGCCACCTGGGGGGCCCGGAAGAAGGCGGTGATGAACTTGCCGGAGCCCTCGGGCTCGTCGCCGCCGGAGAAGCCGCCGGGGAGGAAGATGATCTGACTCTGCCGGACCGCCTTCGCAAACCGCTCCGCCGAATCCGCCACGCTCTGGGCAGACTGGTTGTTGATGACGAAGATCTCCGCCTCCAGTCCCGCCCGGAGGGCGGCCCTGGCGCTGTCGTACTCGCAGTTGGTGCCGGGAAAGACAGGGATCAGGACACGGGGCTTGGCTGCGCCAATCTTGGGGGCGGCGCGGGTGAAGGCCGGGGCCTCAAGCACCGGGACCGGCGCGGGGTCCGGGGGCGTGCGGCTGGGGTAGACGGACTCCAGGACGCCCTCGTTGAGGGCAAGCAGCTCGTCGATGGGGGCGGTGTCGGCGCCGATGGCTATCATCGGCTCAGCGGTGGTGCGGCCGATCTTGCCCCACAGGCCCTCCGGGTGGCAGTTGCCCATGTCCTCGGTCAGCTCTGCGATGATTGCCCCGGGCCGGGAGGTGTACCAGACCGGGCTGTTCTTGCCCATTCCCCTGAACCCGATCCGGTTGCCGAAGGACATATTCATCACCGCCTCGGCCATTCCGTTCTCTACGGCCCAAGCGGCGGCAATCTTCCCCTCCTGGTGGAGGCGGTGGAACTCCTCCCAGACCGCCCGCCGGTCCTCCGTGATGGCCTCCGGCTGGAACAGGTACACCGGGTGGTTTGCCTCCTTGAACTCCGGGGAGAGCACCTCCCCGGCCTGGATGGGGGCGATGGCGAAGGAGATCAACGTGGGGGGCACGTCCAGATCCAGGAAGGAGCCGGACATGGAGTCCTTGCCGCCGATGGCCGCCGTGCCGTAGTCCATCTGGGCGCTGAGGGCCCCCAGCAGGGCGGCGAAGGGCTTGCCCCAGCGGTCCGGGTCGGTGCGCAGCTTCTCAAAGAACTCCTGCAGGGAGAGGTACGCTTTCCGATAGTCTGCGCCGGCGGCCACCAGCTTGGCGAGAGACACCGTTACCGCGTCGTAGGCCCCCTGATAGGGGTAGGCGGAGAGCCGGCCCGGATCACAGCCCCAAGCCATCACGCTGGCCTGCGCGGTCTCCTGTCCCGGCAGAACCGGCAGCAGCGCCGCCATGGCCTGGGCGGGGGTGGTCTGGGTCTTGCCGCCAAAGGGCATCAGGACGCTGCCCGCGCCGATGGTGCCGTCGAACCGCTCGGTGAGGCCCCGGCGGCTGGCGCACTTGAGGCTGGACGACATGGCTCGCAGGTCCGAGGTCTCCTCCTGCTGGAAGGGGGAGCGGGCCTTCCGGTCCGCCTCCGCCACGCAGAGGGCGGCGTGCTTCACCGCGCCGTTGGTGTTCAAAAATTCACGGGACAGGTCGGCAATTTTCTGACCCTTCCAGTGCATCACCATCCGGGGGGATTCGGTGACCACCGCCACCTGATACGCTTCCAGGTTTTCTTTCTCAGCGGCGGCGATGAATTTCTCAGCATCCTCCGGGGCCACCACCACCGCCATCCGCTCCTGGCTCTCGCTGATGGCCAGCTCCGTGCCGTCCAAACCGTCGTACTTCTTGCGGACCGCGTCCAGGTCGATCTCCAGCCCGTCGGCCAGCTCGCCGATGGCCACGGACACGCCGCCCGCGCCGAAATCGTTGCAGCGTTTCATCAGCCGGGTGACCTCTCCGTCTCGGAACAGCCGCTGGATCTTCCGCTCCTCCGGGGCGTTGCCCTTCTGGACCTCGCTGGCCATGGTCTGGAGGGACTTCTTGTTGTGGCTCTTAGAGGACCCGGTGGCTCCGCCGATGCCGTCCCGGCCCGTGCGGCCGCCCAGCAGAATGATGACATCCCCCGGGGCGGGCCGTTCCCGGCGAACGTTCTCCGCCGGTGCCGCGCCGACAACAGCGCCGCACTCCAGCCGCTTGGCCACATAGCCGGGGTGGTAGACCTCCGCCACGTGGCCCGTGGCCAGGCCGATCTGGTTTCCGTAGGAGGAGTAGCCCGCCGCCGCCGTCTGGCAGAGCTTGCGCTGGGGGAGCTTCCCCTCCGGCGTCTCCGCAAAGGGCGTCCGGGGATCTGCCGCGCCGGTGACGCGCATGGCCTGATGGACGTAGACCCGGCCGGACAGGGGGTCCCGGATGCAGCCGCCAATGCAGGTGGCCGCGCCGCCGAAGGGCTCGATCTCCGTGGGGTGGTTGTGGGTCTCGTTCTTGAACATGAGGAGCCAGTCCTGGGTCTCTCCGTCCACCACGGCGGGGACGTGGATGGAGCAGGCGTTGATCTCCTCGCTCTCGTCCAGCTCGGGGAGCAGGCCCCGCTTTTTCAGCACCTTGGCGCCGATGGTGGCAATGTCCATCAGGGTCTGGGGCCGCTGGGCGGCCTTTTCCTCCCCGTAGACCTCCACCCGGGCGGCTAAGTAGCGTTCATAGGCCGCTTTTACAGCGGGGTCGTCAATTTGAATCTCCTCCAGGTGGGTGGAGAAGGTGGTGTGGCGGCAATGGTCGGACCAATAGGTGTCCACCACCCGGATCTCGGTCATGGTGGGGTCCCGGTGCTCCTCGTCCCGGAAGTAGGCCTGCAGGAACGTTAAGTCATCCAGATCCATGGCAAGACCCAGGGTGTCCAAAAGGGCGTCCAGCCCCGCCTGATCCAGACCCGTGAAGCCCGTCAGGGTCTCCACCGCCTGGGGGGTGTCGTAGGTGCGGACCAGGGTCTCCGGCGTCTCCAGCGCGGCCTCCTGGCACTCCACAGGGTTGATGAGATATCCCCGGATAGCCTTCAGATCCGCCTCGGACAGCGTGCCCTCCAGCAGGTAGACCTGAGCGGCCTGGACCAGGGGGCGTTCGGCCTGGGTCATCAGCTGGATGCACTGGGCGGCGGAGTCCGCCCGCTGGTCAAACTGCCCCGGCAGGGATTCCACCGCCAGCACCGCCCCCTCCCAGCGGGGAAGGGCGTCAAAGGCGTCGTCCACCTGGGGCTCAGAGAACACCGTCCGGACGGCCCGCTGGAACACGGATTCCTCCAGGCCCTCCACATCATAGCGGTTGATGAGCCGCAGCCCCTCCAGAGCGGTAACACCCAGCACCGCCCGCAGTTCCGTGAGGAGCCCCGCGGCCTCCTGCCGCAAGGCGGGTTTCTTCTCTACATAGACGCGACGTACCATATTATCCCTCCAGGGCGGCCAGCGCCCGTTTTCCAATGTCAGTCCGCAGGTACTTGCCCTCAAAGGCCACCGTGTCCGCAGCCTGGTAGGCGTCTTTCAGGGCCTCTTGCAGGGTGGGAGCCACAGCCGTCACACCCAGTACCCGCCCGCCGCTGGTCACCAGATGGCCGTCCTCCGTCAGCTTGTCCCCGGCGTGGTAAAGGGTGACGTTCTCCGGCGTGGAGGCGGGGAGGGTCAGTACCTTGCCCTTCTCATAGTGCTCCGGGTAGCCGCCGGAGGCCAGGATCACACAGGCCGCGGCACCGCTGTGCCACGCTACGTCCAGAGCCCCCAGCGTCTCCTGTTCCACCGCCTGCATGACTGTCAAGAGGTCTGTCTTCAGCAGGGGGAGCACCACCTGGGTCTCCGGATCGCCGAAGCGGCAGTTGTACTCAATGACCTTGGGGCCGTCCGGGGTGAGCATCAGGCCGAAGTACAAGCACCCCTTAAAAGGACACCCCTCCGCCCGCATGGCGGCCAGGGTGGGCAGGAAGATGGTCTCCATGCACACCCGGGCAATCTCCGGCGTGTAGCAGGGGTTGGGGGCCACGGTGCCCATGCCGCCGGTGTTGAGGCCCGTGTCGCCGTCCCCGGCCCGCTTGTGGTCCATGGAGGAGACCATAGGCGCGATGGCGGTGCCGTCGGTAAAGGCCAGAACGCTGACCTCCGGGCCTGTGAGAAATTCCTCAATGACAATCTCGTTGCCGGAGTCCCCGAAGGCCTTGTCCTCCATGATGGACTTGACTGCGGCCTCCGCCTCCCGGAGATTTTGGGGAATCAGCACCCCCTTGCCCAGGGCCAGACCGTCGGCCTTGACCACGATGGGGAAGGAGGCCGTTTTCAAGTAAGCCAGGGCCTTGACAGGATCGTCAAAAACCTCATACCGGGCGGTGGGGATGCCATATTGTTTCATCAGATTCTTGGAGAAAACCTTGCTGGCCTCGATCCGGGCGGCCTTGGCGTCGGGCCCGAAGCAGGGAATACCGGCCTCATGAAGCCGGTCCACGCACCCCAGGGCCAGGGGATCGTCCGGGGCCACCACGGCAAAGTCAATGGCATGGGACTTGGCAAAGTCCACGATTTTGTCAATCTCTTTGGCTCCAATCTCCGGCACGCATACCGCGTCCGCAGCAATGCCGCCGTTGCCGGGGAGGGCGTAGATGGTCTCCACGCCGGGATTTTCCCTCAATTTTTTAATGATGGTATGCTCGCGGCCACCGCCGCCGACAACCAGAAGATTCATCATGCAAACACCCTTTCTCGACATATCAAGGCCGGAACTCCGGCAGGGGAATAGCCTGGCCAAGGAGGCAGGCCCCACATGGCCTGGAGGTTTCAGAGCCTGTCTAGGAGCTCAGTCTCCTATGCGCTCCAGAACAGCGCGGAAGCGCGGAGATAGAAGCAGAGACCGTCCGACAACCACCCAACAGTCCCCGCCCAAGCCCCAACCGCGGGCCAAGGGTCCTTCACCTGAGAGGTCCGTCGCGCGCCGGCAGGGGTTACCAGGTCTCTGCCCAAGCTGGGCGGGGACAACTCCCGCACATGGCGAAATTTGACCAAAAGTCAAATTCTCGCCACCAGCGTCTTTTCTCTTTTGGACCGTGCACGGCCCGTTTTCTCTTTTCGGCGCAATCGAAAAGAGAAAATGGGGGGTGCATAGCAGGCCATCTTCATGGCAGAACCCCCCGTTTCAGTGGTGAAACAACCGCATCCCCGTAAAACACATGGTCATCCCATACCGGTCGGCCGTCTCAATGACGTTGTCATCCCGAATCGACCCGCCAGGCTGCACAATAAACTCCACCCCGCTCCGGTGCGCCCGCTCCACATTGTCCCCGAAGGGGAAGAAGGCGTCCGATCCGCAGGTAACCCCCGAGAGCTTGGCCAGCCAAGCCTGCTTCTCCTCCGCAGTCAGCATCTCCGGCCGGGTCCGGAACGTCCGCTCCCAGCTGCCCTCCGCCAGCAGCCACTGGCTCTCCTGCTCCGAGAGGTAGCAGTCAATGGCGTTGTCCCGGTCCGGGCGGCGGATGTTCTCCACAAAGGGCAGGGCCAAGACCTTGGGGTGCTGCCGCAGCCACCAGCTGTCCGCCTTGCTGCCCGCCAGACGGGTGCAGTGAATCCGGCTCTGCTGGCCGGCGCCCACTCCGATGGCCTGGCCGTCCTTCACATAGCACACGGAATTGGACTGGGTGTATTTCAGGGTGATGAGGGATACGATCATATCCGTCTTGGCGGCGTCGGGCAGGTTGTGGTTGCCGGTGACAATGTTGCCCAGCAGAGACTTGTCAATGCGGTACTCGTTCCGTCCCTGCTGGAAGGTGATGCCGAAGACGTCCTTGTATTCCACGGGATCGGGCACATAGTCCGGGTCAATCTGGACCACGTTGTAGCCGCCCTTTTTCTTGGACTTCAGGATCTCCAGGGCTTTCTCGGTATAGCCTGGGGCGATGATGCCGTCGGAGACCTCCTCCCGGAGATAACGGGCGGCGGCTTCGTCGCACACATCGGACAGCGCCGCCCAGTCGCCGTAGGAGCACAGCCGGTCCGCGCCCCGGGCCCGGATGTAGGCGCAGGCGATGGGGCTCAGCTCCGCCGATGGGTCCACAAAGTAGATCTGCCGGTCTGTCTCGCTGAGGGGCAGGCCCACGGCGGCGCCGGCAGGGGAGACATGCTTGAAGCTGGCGGCGGCGGGCAGCCCTGTGGCCGCGCTGAGCTCCCGCACCAGCTGCCAGGAGTTGAGGGCGTCCAGGAAATTGATATAGCCCGGCTTGCCGTTCAGCACGGTGATGGGGAGGGTCCCTCCGCTGCGCAGGAAGATGCGGGAGGGCTTCTGGTTGGGGTTGCAGCCGTATTTCAGTTCCAGTTCGGTCATGGTGCACTCCTTTCGGTGAATGGGAGTAGGGGCGCACCCTGTGCGCCCGCTGTGCTACACTGCGGCTTCGGGGGACGATGCCCGCTCCCACAGTTCAGATGTGCTTGTTGATGATGGCAGTCTCCCGCGCTCCGCTCTCCAGATCAAAGAGCTGGACATAGAGGGAGACCTTGTTCTCCTCGTTCAGGCTGGCCCAGAGCGCCTCCGCCCAGCTCCGGGCGTCTTCGGCGTCAATCCGGACACGCCGGGGTTCGCCCTGGAAGGAGGGCAGGGGGTCCAGGTTCTCCTGATAGGTGTGGATGAAGTGGCCCGTCCCGGCCGCTGGGGCGTCGTATTCAAAGAAATACCGGCAGCAGCAGCTGGAGTCGCCGTCCAGGCTCTTGAGGATGGACAGGTTGTAACTGCCGTCGGGCTTCACCACGCCGGAGATCCGGGGGGTCCAGTTGGGGCCGTCCGGCTCGAAGGTCCGGGTATTCAGAGCGTGGCGGTAGCAGTGACCCTCTGCGATGGCGTCCCGGATGGTGTCGGTCTGGTCGCCGTTGGTCACCGCCAGCAGGCCGTTGGGCAGCAGCCGGACGGGGTGGTAGATGATAAGGGAGGGGTCGGTCATTTTGCTCTCGTCAAAGGCCCGGGTGCGGATGCCGTCCTCCGTCTCCTCAAAGACCCGGTTGCGGCTGTTCTCGCTGCGGCCCATGATGAAGTAGGCGACGGCGGCCTTGCGGTTGTCAGCGGTCCGGCCCAGGACGATGCCCCGGCCGGGATAGGGGTTCTCAGAGAGGTAGTTCGTCAGGTTCATCAGCTTCATAGCGGCCTCCTGTTATACATCCAAAATTTTAACGGTCCGCCCTTCCACCCGCAGCCGGTCCTGACAGAACAGGCTGACGGCCTGGGGCAGCAGCTTCCACTCGCACTGCTCCATGATCCGGCGCTGGAGCGTCTCCGGCGTGTCGTCCGGGAGAATCTCCACCGCCCTCTGGAGCACGATGGGCCCGCCGTCGCAGGACTCGTTGACCAAGTGGACGGTGGCCCCGGAGACCTTCACGCCGTAGGCCAGGGCCTTCTCGTGGACATGGAGGCCATAGCACCCCTCGCCGCAGAAGGAGGGGATCAGGGCCGGGTGGACGTTGAGGATGGCGTTGGGGAAAGCCTGGACGATCTCCTCCGTGAGGATGACCATGAACCCGGCCAGCACCACAAGGTCCGCGCCCAGAGCGTTCAGCCGGTCCCGCAGGGCGATGGTCATGGCCTGATTGCTGGGGAAGTCCCTCCGGGCCACCACGCAGCCGGGGATGCCGGCCTGTTTGGCCCGCTCCAGGGCGTAGGCCTTGGGGGAGGAGGAGATCACGGCGGCAAGCTCCCCGTTGACAAGCTCTCCCCGGTCCTGGGCGTCAATGAGGGCCTGTAAATTGGTCCCGCCGCCGGAGATTCTTTACATTTGTCAGAGAGAAGAATCCATCGAGATTGGTGGTGACACCGCCGATGTAAGTGGAGTCTTTTGCGGCCTTGATGAGTCGGATCGACGCT
>JAAWIL010000055.1 GCA_022796315.1 Oscillibacter sp.
GTCCAGCGCGGTAAGCCGCTCATGCGGCTTGCGGCACTGTTTTACAGTGCCACCATGAAAAGAATCCGAAAGGATTCTTTTCATCTGCGCTGACTATAAAATCTCGTCAAACGGGTGCGCGGTCCCGGGAGACACCAGGAGAGGGGGCTATGTCCACATGGCAGACGGCAAAAACTATTACTCCATCGGCAAGGTCTCCGCTCTTTGCTCCGTTCCCATCAAAACCCTGCGCTATTACGACAAAATCGGCCTCCTGGTGCCGGACTACCGCAAGGACGAAAGCAACTACCGCTACTACAGCCAGGAGCAGATCCTGACCCTGTTCATCATTCGGAAGCTGCGCCTGCTGGGCATCCCCTTGAAGGAGATCCGGGAGATCGTCGTCAGCCGGGACTCCGCCGCCATGGGCAAGTGCATCCAGGAGCGTCTCCAGGGCATCCACCAGGCCATTGCGGAGCTGAACGACCAGTACAGCGAGGGTCAGATGCTGCTGGAGCGCCTGAACACCGGCCACAGCCTGCTGGAGAACGGCCATGACCACTGGTCCACCGAGGAGATCCAGGTGGAGGAGATCCCCGTCTCCACGGTGCTCTACACACGGCGCCTGAAGAAGAACTACAAGAACAACGACATCTCCGTGGACCGCTGGTTCGAGCTGTTCCAGATGGTCGCCCGGCAGAAGCTCCGGGTGATGGGCCCCGTGATTCTGACCTACCACAACAACCCCCTGGAGCAGTTCTTCAAAACCGACTGCGACCTGGAGATCAGCATCCAGGTCAACGAGGCCCGCAATCAGACGGAGTTCAAGCAGTTCGGCGGCTTCCGGGCGGTGACGGCCCTGCACATCGGCCGCAACGACGAGATCATCCAGACCCACGTCAAGGCCATCCAGTGGCTGAACCAGCAGGGCTACAGCGTCTCCGGCCCCATCTCCGAGGAGTACATCGTCTCCCCCGTGGACATCAACAACGAGGAGGACCACATCACAAAAATCATCATTCCCATCTAACGTTTCGTAGAAAATTCAGAAACGCGTGCCGCGGAATTTCTTCCGCGGCACGCGTTTTTTTGCTTTTCCCGCCGGGAGGGACTCACCCTCTGTGGCGCACCTCGATGACGCGGATCACACCGTCGTCACTGGTGGCGTAGAGATCGGCGATCTGCGTATACTTCTGGGCCTGCTCCAGGGTGATCCAGGTGCTGTTGTCCTTGTTGTAGCACAGGACGCTGGAGGGCACCGTGTAGCTCCGTCCGGCCACCAGCACGGAGCTGGTTCCGGTCCAGGCGCTGTTGGACACGTTCAGCAGCGGCGTCAGCTTCTTCACGCCGGTGATTGTCGTATTCCCGTCGCGGTCCTTCTTCAGGTTCGCTGTCACATAGTCGCCGGGCTTGACGCCATATTTGATCTTCGTGGTGGGCGTCCGCTGGCCGTTGCCGTACTCAATGCCCCATCGATCCTCATGGACCTTTTCGGTCCACTCCTCATAGTCCGGGTCTTCTTCGTCTTTGCCGTTCGTCATTGTGACCTCAGCGCTGCTGCTCTCCGCAAAGACCCGGCCATAGACCACCGTACTGCTCATGCTGCTCTTGAGGACCACCAGGTCGATCTCCCCGGCCCAGTTGGCCCGGGCATAGGCGATCTGGCCGCTGCGGATGACGCCGTTGGTGAGGCTGTTGAGACTGGTCAGGACGCCCTCCTGGTAGATCATCACGTTCTCCGCCAGATTCCGGCTGCCCAGCTTCCGGGTGCTCACATTCAGGTCGCCGGACTGTCCGCCGGTGGCCACGCTCAGGGAGAGCTTGTTCATCTCCGAGGAGGCGATGCGGACCACCTGCTCCCGGTACTGATCCCCCGCCGAGGCCTCCAGGGGAATCACGCCGCCGGCGCAAAGCATCTGTACCTCGCCGCTCTCGGACACCACGCCCAGCGCGTTGCCTCTGGCCTCGGCGCTGCCGCCGGCCTTCACCGCGCCGGCCACCTGGCCGTCCGCCGTCAGCAGCAGGGTGATCTGGTCGCCGGGCTTGAAGGCGGACAGCGTATCCACCGCCGAGGGCAGAACGCTGAACCGGGTGCCCCCCAGAACCGTGATGTTTTTGGGCTCGCTGGGGCTGGGATCGCAGGACTCGTAGTACACCGTCACCCGGGTATCGCAGACGCGGATGGAGTTGGTGGCCGGGTTGTAGGAGGCCACGTCGTGCTTCCGCAGGTCGTTGATGGTGGCGGGACTGCCATTCTTATAGATGGTGTAATTGTTGTTGCCCGCCAGGTCCCCGAAGCCGTCCGCGGCCTTATCCGCGTACAGCACAATGGCAGAGGAGGCCGTGCCCGCGTTGCCGCCGGTGAGGGCCAGGAAGGTCATGGCCTTGCCGTTCAGCTCCACCACGTGACCCCGGGCGCCAATCAGGCCCGTGGAGGACGCGGGGTGGGCCATGGTGTAGGTCTTGCCGGTGGTGCGCATCTCTCCGGTGCTGCCGTCCACGGACAGCAGCTCCGTCTCCTCGCTGAGGGTATAGCTGACGCCGCCCTCTCCCTGACTCTCCGTCCGCAGGAGGTTGGCGAAGAGCCGGGCCGCCTGGCCTCTGGTCAGCGGACTCCGGGGGTCCAGGCTCAGGTTGTCCGTCAGGCCGATGAGGGCCGCTGTGGCCATATAGCTGTCGGGCCACACGCCGCCGATGTTCTCATCCTTGCAGCCCAGCAGACGCAGCAGGATCGTCACCGCCTGCCCGGCGGTCACCAGCTCCTCGGGGTGGAACTTGCCGTCGGCGTAGCCGGCAATGATCTTCAGCCCCTTGGAGGCCAGATTGATGTAGCCCGCCGCCCAATAGGAGGGCTTCACATCCGGAAAAACGGTGGTGGTGCTGTACAGGCCCAGGGTGTTCTCCGTACCGGTGGCGTAGACCGCCATCTTGCAGAACTGGCCCCGGGTCAGGTGCGCGTTGGGGCGGAAGGTTCCGTCGCCATAGCCGTCCAGAACCCCCATCAGACGGAGGGACTCCGCCGCCAGGGCCACCCGCTGGTCCGTGACGTCGGAAAAGCCCTGGATGGTGGACGCCCCCGCAGGGATCGCCAGCGCCGTGACGGTCATGAGCACCGCCAGCAGCAAAGAGACCATTCTTTTTTTCATAGTTCCTCCTCCTGGCCTTTTGAAAAGGCCGGTGAACACAGTTCACTCGCTGCGCGGCCTGGGGATCGGCCAAGTCTCTGCGACGGCAGCGCAGTCTGTCTAATACCGGGTCAGAGGGGCCCCGCCCCTCTGACTCCCTGCGGCCTTTTGAAAAAGGCCGGCGAAAACCTTTTGCTCGCTATGCGGCTGGGAGATTGACCAAGCCTCTGCGGCGGCAACGCAGTTTCCTATTCTGCCCGCAGGGCCTCCACCGGCTGGAGCTTGGAGGCCTTGGCGGCGGGGTAGATTCCGAACACCACGCCAAGGGCCACCGACAGGCTGAAGGCGCCCAGGGTGATCCAGGCCGCGGGGTAGATCGTCATCTGGAACAGCAGCTGTCCCGCCACCCGGCTGCCCAGGGCCCCAAGCAGGATGCCAATGATGCCGCCGATGCCGCAGAGCATGGCCGCCTCAATGAGGAACTGGGTGACAATGCTGCTGCGCTGAGCGCCGATGGCCCGGCGGATGCCGATCTCCCGGGTGCGCTCCGTGACGGTGACCAGCATGATGTTCATAATGCCGATGCCGCCTACCAGCAGGCTGATGGCCGCGATGCCGCCCAGCACCAGGGAGATCATGCCCATCTGCTCGTTCATGGACTGCTGCCACTGGTTGTCCGAGTCCACCCAGAAGCCGCCGCTTCCCTCGTCCACAAGGCCCTTCAAAAAGCCCTGAATCCGGATGGTGGCCTCCTCCACGGAGGGGCCGTCCTTGGCCTTGACGATGAAATTCTCCATGTTGTCACCCCCCAGGACCCGGCGGGCCGTGTAGGGCAGGATGATGATGTTGTCAATGGTGCTGCCCTGGGCGTCGGTCCCGGTGAGGCGGGGGGCGTAGACGCCCACCACGTCAAACTTCTGCCCGTTGAGCTGGAGGGTCTTCCCCACCGGGTTCGCCGCGCCGAAGAAGGCCTCCGCCGCCTGGGATCCCATGACACAGACCTGGTTATACCGCTCAATGTCCAGCTCACTGAGATCTCTGCCCCTGGCAATGACCAGATTGTTGCAGATGCTGTATTGGTCGCTGGCGTACCACAGGCGGGGAGGACGCTGTCCGGTCATCTGGCCCGTGGTCTCGTCCCAGCCCCACTCGAAGTTGTCGGAGTTCTTGGTGCCGTAGACCACCGTAGCGTTAGCGTAAGCCTCCGGCGTCACGCCCACCACATAGTCCGTGAGGCTCTTGCAGTAGTCGTAGAGGTCCGGGAAGTAGTCCTTGCCCATGTTCACCCAGTTGCCGTTCTCGTCCTCCATGTACACGTAGCTGTAGATGTTCACATTGATCTTATTGCTGCCCATGGCGGCATACTGCTCCATGGTCTTGCTGGCGTAGCCCTGCATGGTGGACACAATGGTCATCACGGCGGCAATGCCGATGATGACGCCAAGCATGGTCAGGATCGACCGGCCCTTCTTGCCCCAGATGGACTTCCACGCCATCTTGAACGCCTGAATCACATTCACAGCCAGTCCACCTCCTGCTCCCGGTCCTCTACGATCTTCCCGTCCGTCAGCCGCACGCACCGGCGGGCCGTGGCGGCGATGCCGTTGTCATGGGTGATGAGGATCACCGTACTGCCCTCCTTATTCAGCTGCTGGAGGAACTTCAGCACCTCCTGGCCCGTGTGGGAGTCCAGGGCGCCGGTGGGCTCGTCAGCCATGATGATGGGGGGCTTGGTGGCGATGGCCCGTGCAATGGCCACCCGCTGCTGCTGGCCGCCGGACATCTCCGTAGGGCGGTGCTTCACCCTTCCCGCCAAGCCCACCCGCTCCAGGGCCTCCATGGCCAGGTCATAGCGGTCGTCCGGCCGGATGCCCTGATAGATCAGGGGCAGCTCCACGTTCTCCAGCACCGTCAGGCTCTGGATCAGGTTGTACTGCTGGAAGATGAAGCCGATCTGCTTGTTCCGGATCTGGCTGAGCTCCTTGTCCGTCAGCTCCCGGACGTCGGTGCCGTCCAGGAAGTAGTCCCCTCTTGTGGGGATATCCAGACAGCCCAGCACGTTCATCATGGTGGATTTTCCGGAGCCGGACTGGCCCACCACGGCCACGAACTCCCCCCGGTCCACCGTCAGGGACACCCCGTCCAGAGCCCGGACCTCGCTCTCCAGGCCCTCTCCGTAGATCTTATAGACGTCCCGCAATTCTACCAAATGTGCCATAGCGACCGTCCTCAGCCGAAGGCGACACCGGCGACACCCATGCCGCCCATGCCGTCATACATGGACTGCACCTGGGTAAAGACCTCGGTTCCCTCTTCCACGCCGGAGCGGATCTCCACATTGTAGTTGTCGGAGATGCCGATCTCCACCGGCACGGCCCAGTAGCCCTCGGGAATCATCTCGTCCGCCATAACGTTCTCCACGGCGTTGTCCGGCCTGTCACCGGCGACATAGACCACGGTCAATGTCTCTCCCTCCTCCGTGGACACCGTGCGCACACACTGGAGGGGCAGCACCAGGCAGTTGTCGTTCTGGCTGGCGGTGAGCTTGAAGCTGATGTAGCTGTTCACCTGCACGTTCCCCTCCATGTTGTCCACGGAAATGGTAACGGGATAGGTGGCCACGCCGTTATTGATGGTAGAGGACATACTCACCGTCTCCACCGTGCCGAAGAGACCCGTGGTCTCCCACTGCTCCAGCTCCACCGGCATGCCCGGCTTGATGTAGCTGATGTTCCGCTCGTCCACGTTGGCGGTCACCAGAATGGTAGAGGTATCGGAGATGGTGACGATGGCGGTTCCGGCGTTCACCTCGTCGCCGGGCTTGATGGTCAGGCCGATGACCATGCCGTCAATGGGGGCTA
This sequence comes from Oscillibacter sp., assembly GCA_022796315.1. Classification (GTDB taxonomy): domain Bacteria; phylum Bacillota; class Clostridia; order Oscillospirales; family Oscillospiraceae; genus Oscillibacter. Next base: position 5,966 of record JAAWIL010000055.1, read on the forward strand.
CGGCATTGCAGTTGGCCAGATTCTTCTCGGCGGTCTCCAGCTCCTCCCGGGCCGCCTCCAGGTTCTGCTGAATGGTAAAGATCTCGCTCTCGCTGTCCTCGCCGTCAATGCGTACCAGCACCTGCCCGGCGCTGACCTGGAGATAGTCCACCAGGCTGCTGGAGAGCACGGTGCCGGAGACGGTGGACTTCAGCTCGCCGGTGCGGTAGTACTCCAGCTCTCCCGGCTCGTAGGGGTAGACCGTCTCGCCGCCCACCGTCACGGTGGCCGAGGCCACCATCTCCGCCGTCAGGGCGCCCTCGTTGTCCACCAGGATATCGGCGGAGAAGAGCTTGGTGCCCTCCGGGGTGATGCGGCTGACCATGTGGACCGCCTCCACCGTGCCGGAAATGGAGGTCATCAGCACGGGGACGGAGACGTCCACCTTCTGGCCCGCGTGGAGGTCCCCGGCGTAGGCATAGCTGTAGTACTGGGTCAGGCGCAGGCGGGTGTCGTCGGAGATCTTCGCCACCACATCCCCTTTATTGATGGTATCGCCGGGATTCAGGTCCACCGTCTCCGTCAGCTTTCCGGGGAAGATCGCCGACAGGTTCAGACCGGCGATGTCCTTCTGGGCGGTGGCCAGCTGCTTCTCAATCCCATCCACGTTGCTCCGGGCCTTCTGCACGGCGGACTCCGCCGCGGGGCTGTCGATGGTAAACAGGGGCGTTCCCGCGGTGACCGTCTCACCCTCCGCCGCCAGCACATCCAGCACGGTGCCGGCGGTAGTCAGGGTAATGGTTTCGCTGCTCTTGGCCCGGGTGACGCCGCTGCCCTCCACAATGGAGGTGATGGAGCTGTACTGAACCATATCGGTGATCACCTGGCCCTCGCCCTCGCCGCCGCCTTTTCCGAAGATTCGATACAGCACCAGGGCGGCCACGATCAGAATCAGCAGGAGGATGGTTCTGCGGATGATCCGACGCCGCTTTTTCCGGGGCAAGTCCTTCCACTTCTGCCGCAGGGTGCGCTTTGGCACGGTCTCCGGGGCAGTCTCCGCCCCGGAAGATCCCTCAGCCGCTTGGGCGGAGGTCTCCAGCAACTCCTCTTGTTCCATGATTTCAGACATCTTTATTCTCCTTCACCATCCGGTTTCCACAAATCAGGGGCGGACACGTATGCCCGGCCCGCCAGCTGTATGATTGATACTAGTACAGTTTTCCCGCCAATACAACAACAAAACGGTTACAGTTTTGTATTCGGTCAGGAGGGAACTTACTTTTTAGACGGTCCACAGCCTGAATTTGTTTCCAGAATTTCATATTTTTTTTGCCGCATTGGTCCACCGCCCTCCCCCAGGGCCCGGCGGCGAGGGGGATGGGATAGGGGACGGTTCCGGGGGGCGCGTTTCTTTTTTTGTAGTTTTCCAAAATATTGCATCTTTTTGCCGTCATGGCGGGATAGCGGAAGACAGGCCGCTTGAGGAGCGGCCTGTCTGTGGGATGGGTGCGGAGATTTTTGTGTGTTTTGGACAACCGCCGCCGGGCGGGAACCGGAATCTGTTTTTCCCTTTTATGCGTCCGCGCTCCGCTGCTCCTTTTTCGCGGACAGCCGCTGGAGTACGATGATGGCCGCCACAACCGCCATACCCACCACATCGGTGAGCGCGCCGGGGTACATCATGCACAGGCCGCCGGCGGCCAGCAGCACCCGGAACAGGGGGTTGATCTTATGGTACAGGAACCCATTCAGGGCGGCGGCAATTCCAAACAGGCCCGCCAGGGAACTGACCACAATCAGCGTGGACTCCAGCACCATGGTGACCATGGGGGTGCCGGGGTCGAACTGAAACAGCATCACCGGGTTCATGGCAAAGATATAGGGGACCACAAAGGCGGCAATGGCCAGCTTCGTGGCGTTGAAGGCCGTCTTCATAGGCGGGGACTTGGCAATGGCGGAGCCGGCGTAGGCCGCCAGGGCCACCGGCGGCGTGATATCCGCCACGATGCCGAAGTAGAACACGAAGAAGTGGGCCGCGATCATGGGCACGCCAATCTGGGTGCTGGTGAGGATCGGGGCACAGGTGGAGGCCATGATGCAGTAGTTGGCGGTGGTGGGCACGCCCATGCCCAGCACGATGCAGCACAGCATGGTCAGGAACAGGGCGATGATGGTCACGCCGCCGGAGACGGACACGATGGCCCGCAGGAGCATGTTGGCAAGGCCCGTGGTGGTGATGCACCCAGCCACCAGCCCCGCCATGGCGCAGGCGGCGGCCACGGTGATGGTGCCCTTGGCACCGGCCTCCAGGGCGTCCAGGGCCTTCATGAAGGTGATGTTGTCGGACTTGTCCTCGCTCTTCAGGGCGGCGTTGACCACGTTGTTGAGCAGGCCCACGGCCACGGTCACCAGAATGGCGATGGCGGCGGAGGACTGCATGGTCCGGGTGCCGTTGGATACCAGCGCCACCAGAATCACCAGGGGCAGCAGCAGATAGATCTTGGGCAGCAGCTTGGAGAACTTCGGCAGCTCATCCTTGGGGATTCCCTTGAGCCCCAGCTTCTTGGCCTCCAGGTGGACGGCGATGAAGATGCCGGTGAAGTACAGCAGCGCCGGCAGAATGGCCAGCAGAGCGATCTTGGCGTACTGGTAGCCAGTGTACTCCGCCATGAGGAAGGCCGCCGCGCCCATGATGGGGGGCATGATCTGCCCTCCGGTAGAGGCCGCTGCCTCTACCGCGCCGGCGAACTCGCCCTTGTAGCCGGTCTTCTTCATCATGGGAATGGTGACGGAGCCGGTGGTGACGGTGTTGCCCACGGAGGAGCCGGACACCATGCCGCACAGGGCGGAGGAGATGACCGCCACCTTGGCGGGACCGCCGGAGGAGGAGCCGGCCGCGCAGTTGGCCAGATTGATGAAGAAGTTGGAGATGCCGGTGCGCTCCAGAAACGCGCCGAAGATGACGAACACCACAATGTATTTCTGGCAGGTGGCAATGGGCGTGCCGATGAGGCCGGCGGTGGTATAGAAGAGGTCATAGATCACCTTGCCGAACCGGACCCGGGTAAAGGCGTAGATCAGCAGGACACACACCACGCACAGGATGGGAATGCCCACGCTGCGGCGGCACAGCTCGATCATGGCCAGGGCCCCCAGAATCGCCATAATGAGCATCATGGGGTCCTGGGACGCCGCCACGGCGCTGGTGGTCTTCACCAGGGCGGCATTGGCGGCAAACCAGAAAAAGGGCACGGAGCCCGCCACCATGATGACGATATCATACCAGGGCATATGGTTCACCCGGACATCCCCCTTGCGCATGGGGAAGTTCAGGTAGCCGATCACCACGATCAGGCCCACAAACATGGCCAGCCGGAACTCCGGCAGGCGGGTATCCCACAGGGTGAGATAGATGCAGAAGCAGGAAAAAGCGATCATGGTGAACTTGACGATCCAGTAGGGAATCCCCTCCCACACGCGGACGTTGGACTCCCGATCATACTTTTTCATGACCGCCTCGACGTCAGCGGCAGAGCCGGTGTCCTGGGTCTCCACCGGGGCCGTATCCGTGGCAGGCGGCCGCTCTTTCTTCCAAAAACTCATGCGGCTCGCTCCTTTGTTGAAATCTGAAGGGAATCTGAACGCTTGAGGAAAATGCAAGGGACTGCGGTGGAACCTCCCCACCGCAGTCCGATGGCTGCTCGCTCAATTTACTTGGTGGGAACCGTGAGGCCCTTCTCGGCAAAGTACTTGGCGGCGCCGGGGTGATAGGGCACCGCAGTGACGCTGGCGGCGAACTCCAGGTTCAGCTCGTTCTTCTTGTCGTGGCTCAGGGTGTCGATGCTCTCGAAGATGCCCGCGCAGACGTTGTAGATGTCGTCCTCGGTGCAGTCGTCCCGGGCGATGATCACCGCGCCCACGGCCACGGTAGTGGCGTCGGCGTCCAGACCATAGGCGTCCTTGGAGATGACGTTCTTGCTGTAGTAGGGGGAGGCGGCGATCAGCTTCTCAATGTGGGCGTCATCCAGCTCCACCACGTACACGTCCCGGGTGGCGGCCAGGGAGGTGACGGCGGTGGTGGGAGCGCCGGCCACGATGAAGGCGGCGTCAATCTTGCCGTCCTGCAGGGCGTCGGCGCTGTCGCCGAAGGACTGATAGGTGGGATTGATGTCGTCCAGGGTCAGGTCGTAGGCGGTCAGCACATCAATGGCGTTGAAGTACACGCCGGAGCCGTTCTCGCCCACGGAGACGTTCTTGCCCGCCAGGTCCGCCACGGTCTTGATGGCGGGGTCCAGGGTGATGATCTGGACCTGCTCCATGTACAGGGCGGCCACGGTGGAGAAGCTCTCAATCTTCTGCTCGAAGAGGCTGGTTCCCTCATAGGCGTAGGCCATAACGTCGGACTGAACGAAGCCCAGCTGGGCGTCGCCGGCGTCCATGTTCTCAATGTTGCCCTTGGAGCCCGCGCCCACAATGGCGTTGACGGTGGTGCCGGTCTGGTCGCTGATCTGGCCGGCCAGGACGCTGCCGAAGGCATAGTACGTTCCGGACTCGCCGCCAGTGGTGAAGGTCAGGGTGCCCCCCTTGGACCCGCCGCCGCAGCCGGCCAGGACCGTGGCCATCATCATAACGGCCAGTAGCAGAGATACAATCTTTTTCATCTCAACATTCCTCTTTTCCTGTTTACTTATGCAGTTTGCATTACCTGCATATCATACCGCATTTTCCTTCATCTTTCAAGCCCTTTTTTCGGTTTCTGGTGAAATTTCCGCAAGTTTTTCCTCTCAACTTTCATTTCAGGGGTTCTATTGTGAAGATTGAACAGAAAAAATCCCCCATTTCCTTCCAGATGCACCCTTGGAAGCGCCAAGGCGCCGCCCTTTACACAGGACGGCGCCCCGGATACGGGTTCTTTATTTGATGGTCTTGGCGGAGACCTCCTCCGCCAGCAGCGCGGCAAAGGCCTCCAGGGTCATGGCGCCCAGGTCCTCGCCGCTGCGGTGACGGACGGAGACCGTCCGGTTTTCGATGTCCCGGTCGCCCACCACCAGCATATAGGGGATCTTCTCCAGGGTGGCCTCCCGGATCTTCTTGCCGATCTTCTCATTCCTGACGTCGGTTTCCACCCGGACGCCTGCCTGATCCAGGGCGGCGGCGGCCTCGGCGGCATAGCCGTCGGCCCGCTCGGTGACGGTAAGAACCTTCACCTGCACCGGCGCCAGCCAGGCCGGGAAGGCCCCGGCGAAGTGCTCGGTGATGACGCCGATGAACCGCTCGATGGAGCCCAGCACCACCCGGTGGATCATGACGGGCCGGTGCTTCTGGCCGTCCTCGCCGGTGTACTCCAGCTCGAACCGCTCGGGCAGCTGGCTGTCCAGCTGGATGGTGCCGCACTGCCAGGTGCGGCCCAGG
>JAAWIL010000056.1 GCA_022796315.1 Oscillibacter sp.
GCCGCCGCAATCCTGGCGGATTGCAAGGGTTTTTAACGAAGTCTGGACGGAAAATACGCCGCCAAGACGTGTGCGGGGAGATTCTAAACAGGCTCTAAAGAGCGGACGTGCCGGGTCCGGGGCGGTTCCCCGGAGCGTTCCGGCAGGCCCCCGGGGCGGCGCTCGCCCCGGGTACACCGAAAGAATATGCAGACAAGGAGACGCCTATGCCCCTTTCTCTGATTCCTGACTACCTCTTCGCGGCTTACGGAGACGTTACGCCGGCCTTCCTGCGGAGCCGGGGGATCACCCTGTTGCTCAGCGACCTGGACTTTACCCTGGCGCCCAAATCGGTGCGCCGTCCCGGCCGGGACCTGCGGGAGTGGATCGCTGCCCTGGCGGAGGAGGGCATCACGCTGATGATCGTGTCCAACAACCGCTCCGGCGCCCGGGTGACGGAGTTCTGCGCGGATCTGGGGATCGCCTTCCAGGGCCACGCGGGCAAGCCCTCTCCACGGGGCCTGCGGGCCGCCATGGACCGGGCGGGGACGGACGCGGCCCACACCGCCATGCTGGGAGACAAGCTGCTGACGGATATGCTGGCCGCCCACCGGGCGGGGGTTCTGGCGCTGATGGTGGAGCCTCTGGGCGGGGCCGTGACCCCCTGGCAGAGGGTCCTCCACGCACTTCAGGCCCCCTTCAAGACGGCGTGCCGCCGCAGAGGCGGAGAAAAAAGCGGCTGAGGGAGAGAAAAAGCTTGCAAAAGTGGGCAATATACGGTAAAATACGACGGTAGAACAAAGGCGAAGCTGGATACGCATCCGCGGTTTCAGGTTCTGCAATTTTTCAGTACGCGAGAAAATGTCCTTCCACAGGTCGTTTTCTCAAGAGATTTGTGAGGAGGAAGAGTTATGCCTACCATTACTGCCGGTGATTTCCGGAAGGGTATGATTTTTGAGATGGAGGGGAAGCCCATGCTGGTGGTGGACTTCCAGCACGTGAAGCCCGGCAAGGGCGCCGCGTTCGTGCGCACCAAGTACAAGAATGTCATCACCGGCGCCATCCGTGAGGAGTCCTTCAACCCCACCGCCAAGTTCGAGCAGGCCAGCGTGGAGCGCAAGGACGCCGAGTACAGCTATAACGACGGCGATCTCTACTACTTCATGGACCCTGAGACCTTCGATATGTCTCCCCTGAACCGGGAGGTCCTGGGCGAGGCCTTCAAGTTCATGAAGGAGAACACCGTGTGCAAGCTGGTGAGCTATAAGGGCAGCGTGTTTACCGTGGAGGTCCCCAACTTCATGGACCTGGAGGTCACTGAGACCGAGCCCGGCGTGAAGGGCGATACGGCCACCAACGTGACCAAGAAAGCGGTGCTGGAGACCGGCGCTGTGATCCAGGTGCCCCTGTTTATCAACGAGGGCGAGAAGATCCAGGTGGACACCCGGACGGGTGAGTATCTGGGCCGCTGCAAGTAACGCGGAACAAGGGGGGGGACTGGTGTCCCCCCTTTCGATTCCCCCCGGCGGGAGAGCTCTGGTTGGCTGAACACTGCGGGAATCGCTTGGAAAGAGTTTTTATAATGGAATGGAAAGGAGATTACCCATGAATATCACTGAGAAGGTGGCCTACCTGAAGGGACTGGCCGAGGGCATGGAGCTGAATACCGAGAAGCGCGAGGGCAAGCTGCTGGGCGCGATCATTGATGTGCTGGAGGATATGGCCCTGGAGCTGGAGGATATGCAGAGCGCCCAGGAGGAGCTGGCGGACGGCCTGGACGCGGTCAGCGATGACCTGGAGGACGTGGAGGACCTGGTCTTCGGCGACTTCGACGAGGACGAGGAGGACGGCGACTACGTCTATGACGACCTGAATGAGGACGAGGACTGCTACGCCACCACCTGCCCCACCTGCGAGGAGACGATCTACTTCGACGAGTCCATCCTGGAGGATGGCGAGGTCATCTGCCCGAACTGCGGCGAGCGGCTGGAGTTTGACTTGGACAGCCTGGAAGAGGACGAAACGGAGTCCGAAGAGGAGTAAAGAAGCCGGCCCCGCCTGCGGAACAGCATCCGCGGGCGGGGCCTTTTTTATTGCGGCGCCAGGTTCTGCCGCAGCCGCTCCAGATTTTCCCCCATCAGGGAGAGGTAGGTGGCCCCGCTGTCCAGCTCCGCCTTTGTCACGTTGTGACAGGTGTGGAACATGGCGGTCCCGGCCCCGGCGGCCTCGGCGATGCTGTCGGCCACCAGGTGGTTGGAGAACTCCAGATACCACACCGTGGGGATCTGCTCCGTCTGGACCTTCTCTGTCAAAAAGGCCACCGTGGCCGCAGAGGGCTCCGTCTGGGTGGCGCAGCCGGGGAAGGCGGCGTAGTACTCCAAGTCATACCGCTCAGCGAAGTAGAGCAGGGGAAAGCGGTCCCCAAACACCAGCGGCGGGAGGTCGCCGGAGGCGAAGAAGTCCTGGAATTCCCCGTCCAGCAGCTCCAGGGCCTGGGCGTACTCCTCCGCGCCGGACCGGTAGGCGGCGGCATGGGCGCTGTCCAGCTCCGCCAGTTGCTCCCCAATGGCGCGGGTGATGGCGGCGGCGTTCCGGGGGGAGGTCCAGACGTGCTCGTCCATCCCCACCACCTCGCCGGGACCGTGGTCCTCGTGGTCATGGCCGTCGTGGTCCACCTCCTCCAGGAGCTCCACGCAGTCCATCATCCGCAGCACCTGGCCGGAGGGCTCCACGGCGGAGAGGATGGTGTCCACCCAGGCGTCGCTCTCGCCGCCAAGGCACAAAAAGAGGTCGCAGCTCTGGACCGCCAGGATGTCGGCCGGGGTGGGCTCGTAGGAGTGGCTCTCCATCCCCGGCGGCAGCAGCAGCGTCACGTTGGCTAGGCCGGAGGCGCAGGACCGGGCGAAATCATAGGCGGGAAAGACTGTGGCCACAATCTGGAGCCGGCCGTCCTCCGCCTCCGCCGGCGGTTCCGCCGGAGCGCATCCGGCCAGCAGCAGACAGGCCAGAATCCCAAGCAAGCAGTGTTTCATAAACAGCCTCCTGTTCCAATCCAAATTCATGCTCCTGATCATACCACGGCCGCCGGGGCGGCGCAAGCGATACTTTGCGAAAGGGGCGCGCCCGCCTGGGGGAGGGAATCGTTTCCGCCGCGCAGGCAATTCGTTTGGGAAATGTTTTTTCCCTTTTTGGAAAAAATACTTGCATGATTCTCATAAATATGGTATACTACTCCAGCATTCCGCACGGCGTGCCGACCGTCTGTCTGTGTCCGGGGACCCGGATCGGCAGGGGGGATGAAGCCGCCGGAGGTAGAACAAAATTGATTTGGAGGAAACAAACAACATGGCAAATTCTAATGTCGTATCCATGAAGGCCCTGCTGGAGGCAGGCGTCCACTTCGGTCACCAGACCCGCCGCTGGAACCCCAAGATGGCCCCGTATATCTACACGGAGCGCAACGGCATCTACATTGTGGACCTGCAGAAGACCGTCCGCAAGCTGGAGGAGGCCTATCACTTTGTCCGCCAGCTCAGCGAGAGCGGCCAGTCCCTGCTGTTCGTGGGTACCAAGAAGCAGGCTCAGGAGGCCATCCGCGAGGAGGCTTCCCGCTGCGGCCAGTACTATGTGAACGCCCGCTGGCTGGGCGGCATGATGACGAACTTCAAGACCATGCGCACCCGGGTGGACCGCCTGCATCAGCTCAAGAACATGCAGGAGGACGGCACCTTTGACATGCTGCCCAAGAAGGAAGTCATGAAGCACCTGGGCGAGATTGCCAAGCTGGAGAAGTATCTGGGCGGCGTGAAGGAGATGAAGCGCCTGCCGGGCGCCCTGTTCATTGTGGACACCCGCAAGGAGCGCAACGCCATTGCCGAGGCCCACAAGCTGGGTATCCCCGTGGTGGCCATCGCCGATACCAACTGCGACCCCGACGAGATCGACTATGTGATCCCCGGCAACGACGACGCCATCCGCGCCATCAAGCTGATCTCTTCCATCATGGCCAACGCCATGCTGGAGGGCAAGCAGGGCGAGCAGATGGAAGAGGCGGCCGAGACCGCCGCTGCCGCGGAGTAATCTGCCTGATATAAATCATACAGGAGGAATCAAGAATGGCTTTTACAGCTGCTGATGTAAAGAACCTGCGCGAGATGACCGGCGTGGGTATGATGGACTGCAAGAAGGCTCTGACAGAGTCTGACGGAAATGTTGAGAAGGCCGTGGAGTGGCTGCGGGAGAAGGGCATGGCCGCTTCCGCCAAGAAGGCCGGCCGCATCGCCGCCGAGGGCATGGCCTATGCCGCCGTGATTGACGGTGTGGGCGTGGTGGTCGAGGTCAACGCCGAGACCGACTTCGTGGGCAAGAACGAGAAGTTTGTGGACTTCGTCAAGGGCGTGGCCGCCACGGTGGCCAAGGAGAACCCTGCCGACCTGGACGCGCTGATGGAGTGCAAGTACAACGGCGGAGACCTGACGGTGATCCAGCAGCAGCAGGAGATGGTGCTGGTCATCGGCGAGAACATCAAGGTTCGCCGCTTCGCCCGCTTCAGCGAGGGCGTGTCCGTGGCCTATGTTCACGCCGGCGGAAAGATCGGCGTGCTGGTGAACCTGGAGACAGAGCTGCCCGCCGAGAAGGTGGAAGAGGCCGGTAAGGACGCCGCCATGCAGATCGCCGCGCTGAACCCCCGCTTCTGGGACAAGACCCAGGTCACCCAGGAGGTTCTGGACGAAGAGAAGAAGATCATGATGGCCCAGATGGAGAATGATCCCAAGATGGCCGGCAAGCCTGAGCAGGTCCGGGAGAAGATCGTTATGGGCAAGCTGAACAAGTTCTACGCCGAGAACTGCCTGCTGCAGCAGGAGTTTGTCAAGGACAACAGCATGACCGTGGAGCAGTACCTGGCCTCCGCTGCAAAATCTTTGGGCGGCGCCATCACCTTCAAGGACGCCATCCGCTTTGAGAAGGGCGAGGGCATTGAGAAGAAGCAGGAGAACTTCGCTGCGGAGATCGCCTCCATGGTGAAGGGCTGATCCTGAGCTTGCCCCACCCAAAACCATCCCAATTCTGCTCCCAAGTTTGTCCCTTTCCGGGCAGCGTTGAGAGCAGGCACTGAGTAAAAAAGAAGAGTCCAGAGCAGTTCATTGCGAATTGCTCCGGGCTCTTTTTTGTTGTCCTTTTGGCGGCGGGCCGGGGCGATTTGGAGGGTTTTTGAACGAAGAAAGTGGCCAAACGAAAAGTGCAGGGCACATGGTGTCTCAGGATAAATCGAATGCTTCCGAATAAATTTATGTACGCAGTAATTTTTTCCCCGGGCTTCTTCTTTATTATGAGCGGGCAGTGTGCCCAGGCAAAAAAGACACATACCGTCCAGGAATGGCTGGTTTCGGTATTCCTGAACATGACGGATTTTTCTATTTTGGGACTGGCATGCAGCTCAGACTGAGCCTACTGATCCGTGAAATGGAGGGAAAAAGGGCGGCGGCAGGGGGTAATATCAGTCCTTATGAAACAATTCGATTGGTGGGATAACGCGATCTGTGAATTCTATCCGGAGTATAAAAGGTGGAGGTTGTGCAAAAAATCCTACCTTTTTGCACGACTTCCACCTGTTATCAATTTATGAAATCATAGCACAAAAGTTCCAAAAATACAACACTTTCTCCGGAAAAATTTTTGTCGAATTACCGGTGCAAAAAGGTAGACATTTTTCTACACGGCCACCGGAAAAGAGGCGGAGAGGATGGAAAGAAACGGAAGAACCGGCCCGTTCCCCAGTCCCCGGCCGCCGGACAGGGCCCCGGCAGGAATCTGCCGGGCTTGACGCACATAGACAGCGCCTGCGTGGAGATGCTGGCGGCCAAGACGGTCTGCCTCTGCGGCACCGGCGGTGTGCCCGGCGTGGATTGGGAGGCCTCCAAGCGGCGCTGACAGGCGGGCTGCTTCAAGGGCGGGCGGCACAGTCTGGGGGCGCGCCCGGTTTCAGGACGCCGTCAAGGCCCGGCGTCAGGCCGAGGAGACCCTACCGGTTTTTGGGTGAATTTGCCTAAGCGGCGTCTCAGGACGCGGCAGAGGCTGATTCATAAATTGTCTGGAGGAAAGGGGCTGAGAGGATGTTTCAGAAGAGTCCACCGGACGGACGGCCCGCCGTGGTTATGCGCCGGCGGCGGCGGAGGGGTCCTTCGGTGGGCCGTACAGGCGTGCGGCAAACCATTGGAAACGATGGGACGCAAAGCCAGAGGCTAAGGGGCGGCGGCTGCCGCCTGAGGCTCGTTCGGTTGCAGCTTGGCAAACCGGCGGAAACGCCGGGACCGCAAAGCCAGAGGCTACGGGGCATCCCTCTGGGGCGGCCCTACGCTCGTTCGGCTACCGGATTCCTTTGCGTCCGTGCAAAACTTGCAAAGAGAAGGAAGAATGTATATGAGAAAATGGAAAAACCTTACAAAACGAGGGTTTGCGCTGTGCATGGCCCTCGTAATGTGCGTGGGTCTGCTCCAGATCTCCGCCTTTGCGGCGGGGGAAACCGTGGACGTCTGGGACGGCACCGTCGCAACCGGCTTTGCTGGGGGCAACGGCACGGAGGATGATCCGTATCAAATCGAGACCGCAACACAGCTAGCATACATGGCACAGCAGATCAATAGCGGAATCGGCAATAAAAGTTATTATTTGCTGACATCTGACATTGATTTGGCCGATATGCCCTGGACGCCGATTGGAATAGATTCCAACTTCCAATTTATGGGGCACTTTAACGGCGGAAAGCACACGATCCGTAACCTGAATGTAGATTACGCAAAATCAAATGCAGGTGCCGGATTATTTGGCCGGGTTGCTGGTAATGTCACGATTCGTGATCTTACGATTGACGGAGGTACTGTTAAAAGTACTGATTCAACAGAAGCTGGTGCAGTGATCGGTTGGTTAGAGGCCGGTACAAATAACCAAGATTTCTGTGACTTGCATGTAAAAAATGTTGTTGTAACGGGAAAATATGTAGGCGGCATCATTGGCTATATCCATGCTACCAACAGCGAGATCACGCTTTGCTGTTCCTCTGTTGAAGGCGGACGTTTCAGTTCTCCTGCCTGGGGCTCCAATATAGGTGGTCTGATTGGATGCTGCGGTTACAGCAGTGGAACGATCTATGTTGCCCGTTCCTGGTGTGGACTGGACAGCGTGAGTGGCTGGACCGCTGGAGGCATTGTTGGCATGGCACTCCATGGAGGGCCAGAGCTGCATGTTGTAGACTGTTATAACAAAGCCAACGTCAGCACGGTTGCTAGAGATGCTGAGGTTGGTACTGGCACTTCTGTGTCAGGGGCTGGCGGTATCGTTGGTTATACCTACAATGCCGGTTCAACCATTGAGCGTTGCTACAATACGGGGAAAATCAGCACGAGCGGAGCCTATGCTGGTGGAATTGCTGGCGTTACTCCAGGTGCTACAATCACAAATTGTTTCAACCTTGGAGAAATTGTCAAGGACAGTAAAGGGAATGCTCGTCCAATTGCGTACACTGGCACACAAAATGGTTGTTCTTATTTGAAGGGCTCTTGGAAGTATAATACAACTAAGGGTGATTCGGAAGCGACTGTAAAAACCAACATTGCCAAGTACTGCACAGCAGACTACGGATGGGTTTCCAATGACAGCGGTCTGCCTACTGTGAAGGAATGCCTTCCCACAAGCGGAGATGCGTGCGATTGCCCTGTGGTCAAAGTTCTGGGGTATAACAACACAACTGTTAGACCGACCCGGACCATCACCTGCAAATGCAAGCCGTATTCTCTGCCGGAGGGCGAGTCCAAGCACCTGACCGACATCACCAAGGCGCTGATGGACGAGGCCGCCGCCAAAACGGCGGGGCTCGACACCACCGGCATCACCTTCCCCGATGGCAACGGCAAGGTGACTCTGGCGGCAGATCAGGAGACTGTGACCCTGCTCTACAAGATCACCGTCACCGGCGACGAGGGCGCGAACTACGTTGTCACCGACGAGAACGCGACCAAAGTTGGCGGTGCTGAGCTGACCGGCATTATCGCTGAGGGTGAGACGGAGGCGGTCATCTACGTGACCAAGACCTTCACCAAGGACCAGATTCAGGCGGAGCAGGTCACCAACACGGCCTACGTGAAGCCCGGTGATGACGGCACCGATTTGAAGCCCACTGATCCGAACAAGAAGCCCGATGACGAGAAGGGGCTCCCCAGCGATCCCGTCGATTCGGACGTCACCCAGGACCCCAACGTGGAGATCACCAAGGTTTTGAAAGCGGGCAGTCCCGCCAGCTACACGGTGGGAGACACGATTGAGTGGACCATCACGGTGACCAACAAGGGCCTGTTCACCCTGGAGCACCTGAAGGTGACGGATACGCTTGTCGGTGTGACCGGCGATGTCACCATCACTGCCCCGACGGGCGTGGACGGGAACGACTTCACCCTGGTCCCCGGTGCGTCCGTGGAATTCACCGCCTCTGTGGTGACTGCGGCGGCGGGCATCTATCAGAACAAGGCTGAGGTCAAGGATGAAACCGGCAAGACACTGGATGAAGTCACGACCGAAGACCCCAACAGCCCCATGGTGAATGAGCCTACCGTCAATCCCAAGCTGACAGGCATCCACAAGGAATTGCTGGAGACCGTACCCGCAGGCGTCACCCTGCCCGCAGACGTCACCCTCTCCGAGAAGGACGCCGAGGGCAAGTACATGGCCGACGCTGACGGCAAAGTCACTTTGCTCTACAAGATCACCGTCACCGGCGACGAGGGCGCAAGCTACACCGTCACCGACGATGGTGCGGTACTGGTTCCCGGCAGCAGCTGGACCGGTACCATCGGCGAGGGTAAGACCGAAGCAGTCATCTATGTGACCAAGACCTTCACCGAGGACGATGTCAATGACGGCAAGGTCTCCAACACGGCCTACGTGAAGCCCGGCGACAACACGGATCTGAAGCCTTCCGATCCGGACAAGAGGCCCGATGACGAGAAGGGGCTCCCCAGCGATCCCGTCGGTACGGATGTCACCTCCGCCTCCTACGAGCTGGAAGTCAAGAAGACCATGGTGGACTCCACGGCTTCCAACATCCCCGAGGACGAGGAGTGGGTGAGCTTCACCGTCACCGTGGAGAACAAGAGCAACCAGCCCCTTTACAACCTGATGCTCGTGGACACCATGGACCAGACGCTGGAGATGGTCTCTGACTCGATTGATGTTCAGGTAACCCAAAATGGCGAGAACACCAACTCTGAGTTCAAGGGCACCCGGGAATTCCTGGAGCCGAAGAGAGACGAGGACGGGCGGATCATCTGGACCGATGAGGGCGGCGTCACGCGGCTGGAAGACGGTGAGACAAAGTGGGACCACACCTGGACGCTGGAGGGCGCGTTCCAGCCCGGCGCGAAGATGACGGTGACCTACGACGCGAAGATCATCTATCCCGCCGGCGCGTCCACCGTGGAGTTCTACAACTACGCCGACGCCTTGGCCGGCACGGAGCCCGGCGATTCCCCGAAGTATGACGGCGATACCGTTGAGGAGCTCAGCGACGGCAGCCTCCGGATGAATCTGGCTCTGTACAGCTTCGTCGGCGGCAGCAGCGGCAGCGTAGGCAGCGGCTCCGGCGGCAGCGGCTCCGTGGGCGGCCAGCGCACCAAGTACACGCTGATCTACAACTTCGACGGCGGTACGTGGAACAATGAGTCTTCGTATATCAATCAGACCAAGGGCCTTCCAGATGTTTCCTACACCTTCACGGTAGACGGTGAGATTGTGCCGGAGAAACTCGGTTTCGAGTTCAAGGGCTGGAAGAGCCAGGACGGCAAGATCACATATGGGGCCGGCGCTGAAGTCCTTGTGACGAGGGAGAATCCCTCCAAGACCATTGTCGCAAGTTGGGAGCCGAAGACGCCGGATACCGTTACGGTGACCTTCAATCCCAACGGCGGCAGCTGGAGCGGTTTCGGGAGTCCTCAGACCGTGACCGTGGAGAGTGGCAAGACGATTGCCGCAAGCGGCGAAGCCGTTCCCGATGCTCCCAGCAAGGGGACGGATCTCTTCCTGGGCTGGTTTACCGAGTCTACCGGCGGCGAGAAGGTCGATCCTGCAACGGCGACGTTCGATGAGGACACCACCCTCTATGCTCACTGGCAGGAAAATGAGGTCAAGGTTACCGTAAACTGGGTGAACGGCAGCGATATCGTGCAGACAGAAGAGATCCCGGAAGACGAGATTACCGGTGACGACAACGGGATTGTGGTGCCTAAGGAATACTATCCAGCTGACGCTCCCACCGAAAACGGATATTGGAGCGATCCTGTCTGGGAAAGCGACGGCAGCATCACGATCACCTGGGTGGACGAAACCGCGTACACTGTGACCTATGATTGGGGCGATCACGCTCCGAGTACGGGCGAGGCTGCACCTGTGGACTCCGCCAGCTACACGAAGGGTTTCGAGGTAACGGCATTGGCTCCCGATGTAACGCAGGATACGGTGGACGGTGTGGAGTACACCTTCGCTGGGTGGACGCTTTCCACTGACGGTACGGTGAACGCCGGTGAGACCTTCACCATGCCCGGTGAAGATGTGACCCTGACGGCGATTTGGACAAAGCAGTCCGTTGGCGTCGGCAATCCGGAGGACCCCGATCTGCCCTCCCACGAGCTGCTGGCAGGTCTGATTCGTGTGGTTGTGGAGTGTGATAACCGCAATCACGAGGGTGTTACCCGGCAGACTGTTGCTCTCCGTGAAAACAGCTATGATCTGGTGCGGGATGCGGATGACCCCACTCTCTGCACGGTGACCATCCATCCTGCATTCTATCAGGATGTGTTTGGCACGGATCATCACTATGTGAGCATTGCCAATCAGGTGATTGCTCTCCGCTTTGTGTCCGTAAACCAGGAGGATCTGACGCAGGCGGAGGAAGACCAGGAAGATCTGCAGATCCCCGAGGTGACCCTGCCCGGAATTCCGGGACAGGAGGACCCTGAGGAAACGGTCATGCCTGAGGAGTCCGGCTCTGATGATGAGGTTTTGGCCGAGTCCTCCGGAGACATCCAGGAGAACAAGGACCCCCAGGGGAACGAAGATCTCCAGGGGAACGAAGATCTCCAGGGGAACGAGGACCTTCAGGAGGACGAGGCCAACCAGCCTCCCCGACGGCACCCCGCTGGACATCGTGCTGAACCCCCTGGGCGTGCCCTCCCGTATGAACATCGGGCAGGTGCTGGAGGTCCATC